>CAZZUX010000016.1:0-46285 GCA_964657395.1 uncultured Ktedonobacteraceae bacterium | reverse complement strand
CCCCGTTCTCGCGCTCGCATTTTTCGATCGTCCGGAAGCAGACAGCACCATGCCCGAACGTCTCCAGACCTCTACCTTCCTCATCCGCACGGCGACCATCGTCGTCATCGTCGGCGCCGCTATCGCCCTGGTACTGCTGCCCTTCTGGATCGCCCTCATCCACAACCCGGTCACCCAGGTTCCGATTCCTCATGCCAGCCGCGCCAACTATATCCTGAGTCCGCAGTGGGGTATGAACTACTTCATCGTGCCCTATGGCGCACTCATCCTGGCAATCCCGTTCATCATCTGGCGTGGTTCTAACGTCAAGCGTCTCCGCCCCCTGCTCTTCGGCTTCTGGCTCGCCTGCCTGGTCGGCTCCGGCGGCACGACTCCCGTCGGCCGTATCCTCCTCGGCCGCGCTTATGAAGTCCTCACTATGGAGCGCTTCAGCTACTGGGCCACCATCCTCGCCCTGCCCTTCATCGGCCTGGCAGCCACCCAGCTGATCGACCGCTTCCGCCTCAAGGCTGTCTTCGGTCTTGTCCTCGCCTCCGCCTTCAGCTGCGGTCTCGGTGCCGCCTGGATCACCTACCATCCTGCCGACGCAGCCGACTTCAAAACCGATTCCGTCGCCGCCTGGCTCAATCGTGACGGCCACGACAAGTACCGCTACATCACGCTCGGCTTCGGCAACAAGATCGCCCGCCTCGCTATCCAGACTGACGCAGGCAGCCTCGATGGTGAATGGAACTCCGGTCGTACCCTGCCGGAACTTACAGCCAACGGCGCCGCCGCCCTCACTAACACCAAGTATTTCGGCAAACCAGGTCTCGATGCTCTGCGCGCCATCCTCTACCATGCCGACCACTATGGCCTGAAATGGGTCTTCGTTCGCGATCCCTACTATGACCCGTTGCTCACCTTCGCCGGCTTCCGTCGGGTGGACGACCTCGAAGACAAGACCATCACCATCTGGAGCAAGGAAGGCGCGCCACCGGCCCAGCCCGTCAATTCCGCGCAGATCCCACCCGCCTGGCAGGGCGTCCTCTGGGGCATTCTCCCCATCGGCAGCGCCATCCTCGCCATCCTCGTCGTCTTCCTGCCTGACGAAAAGTCGGCGGGCCACTTCGGCGACCGCTCCCGTCTGCCTCGCGCTGAAGCCGAGCGCGATGTCCGCCACGAAGAACTTGTTCCCGGGAGGCTTGCCTAAATGTCCGGTCGTCTCCTCGCCATCGTCATCTTCGCTCTGACAGTCCTGTTCGTCATCATCGGCATCCTTCACCCGAACAAGTCTGCGCTGGCACTGGTGGACTCCGGCGCCTCCAGCCTGCTGCGTCCCTCCACTACCCCGGAAGCCGCGGTCAGCAACCTGGCAGCGAACATCACCCAGCGTGCCTGGGGCCGCGTCTACTCCAGTCTCGCCAACAAAGGCGAATTCACCCAGGCCGACCTTGAGCGCGATCTCACCGGCAGCCGGCTCAGCCTGCGCACCTATGCCACCGTCGACAACTTCCAGGTTCTTCCGCAGCACGCCTCCGCGGACGAAGCCCTGGTCCGTCTCAAGCTCCACTACTCCACTGTCGTCGGCACCTTTACGGACACCAAGGATCTGAAAGTCATCCGCAACGGCGACCGCTGGGCCGCCGAGTGGCCCCTGGTCAAGGAGACCCGCGTCCCGCCTCAGGTCATTCCCGTCAACTATCTCCGCTGGGATGTGGTTTACAGGGGGCCCGAGGATGACTGGGGTGCCCAGGATGTCGAAGCTCCACACATCCGTATCGTCGACATGCATCCGGTCGAGCGCGGTGACGGCGTTCTCGTCATCGGTGAACTGCTCAACGAAGATGTTGTTCCCGCTTACGTAGCTGTCAAGGCCACCCTGCAGGCAAAGAACGGATCCGCTATTGCGACCGAAGACAGCTTTGACAAAATTTCTCACCTGCTGCTGCCCAAGCAGGTCACCCCATTCCTCATCACCTTCCATAAGGTCGCTATCTCCGACATCGGCAGCATCCGCATGGATCCGTCGTCGTCCCTCATCGCCGCCTCCGCCGACCCCATCATTGCCATTGAAGATCAAAAGCTGAACCCCTCCCCGGACGCCTCGCTGACCGGCAAGCTGGTTGACCAGAGTGGCCAGGTTGTGAATGTCGCCCACGTCCTCGGCACCTTCTATGACAAAAATGGTCAGCCTGTCTGGGTAGCCGACCAGTACGTCGACCGCGCCCTGCAGCCACAAATCGCCGTGCCCTTCACCATTCCCATTCCACCGGACATCGCCGGCAAGGTAGCCAGCGAGCGCGCCGTCACCGCCACCTACAGTTCGGTAGGCTTCCAGTGAGATCCGCCCTGGGCCGCACATCGCTCCAATCCATTCCGGCCCTGCTGCTCGCGATGGCCACATGCGCGCTCGGCCAGGCCGGCAGTCTCAGTCTGCCGAAGACAGTGGAAGCTGGCACTGCCTTCTCCATTCCTACTACCGGCAGCGGCAAAGGCACCTTCTATCTTGCCGGGCTGGGTCAGGTCATCAAGCGCGATGTCGAGCTCGGCCAGCCGGTAAGCTTCGCCGTCGGCGATATCACCAGCGCCGGCCACTATATCGTGATGCTGGCGTCTGGCTCCTCACCCAACGCTTCTGTCTCTGAAAAGGGAGAATTTGACGTACTGCCCGCAGCCCAGGTGGCTACCGTCAACTTCCTGGCCAAGCCCTCGCGCATCTCAGTCGGGCTCCACGGCGGCATCAGCGGAGCTGTCTACCTGTTTGACGCCTATCAGAACCTGGTGACCAGGCCCACTCCGGTCAGTTTCCAATTGTCCGTCGCCTCCGGAACTCCGCAGGCGCGTACCGCTACCACCCGTGACGGCGCTGCCTGGACCACGATGGACTCCGCCGCAAAGGAAGGCGCTGCCCAGTTCGTCGCAAAATCCGGCGACATCTCGACCACCCGCGTGATACAGGAAGTCCCCGGCGAACCCTGCGGTCTCCACATGAACGCCAAACCGGCTGATCACGGCCGCATCGAGCTCCAGACTGATCCATTGAAAGACTGTGGCGGCAATGCTGTCCCGGACGGAACCATCGTCACCTTCACCGAAGCTTTCAACGGTACCCTGACCACCGTCGACGTTCCACTCAAGCGCGGCATCGCTCAGGCTGAACTGCCGGCCTACCCGGGAGCTCGTATCACGGCGGCAACCGGTGTCGTCCTCGGCAACGAAATCCGCTGGGGTGGCCGATGACCCGATTCCGACCATCTGCAAAGTTCCTGGTCCTGCTGGGAACGCTGGCCGTCATCTCCCCGGCCACCATGTTTGCGGCAGACGAGCCATCAGTGCACGTCGAGCCTTCTCATCTCACCGGCCCTCGCGTACTGGCTGATACCACCGCGAGCGGCGCGATCCGCGACTATCTGGAAGCCTGGAAAACCGTGGGCACTGCGCTTTCACAGAACCGGGCCGATCTGCTCGATCGCGACTTCACAGGCACCGCCCATGACAAGCTTCGAGACACCATCCAGCAGCAGGCCAAGGCCGGTCTCACCACCCGCTACCAGGACCTCTCGCACGATCTGCAGATTGTGTTCTATTCCCCGGAAGGGCTGTCGATTCAGTTAATAGACAACGTGACATATAGCGTCGACATACTCGACCAGGGCAAGCTCCTGTCTTCGCAGAAGGTCACAGACCGCTACAATGTCGTCATGACCCCGGCCGAGATTAGATGGCGGGTGCGCATTTTTCAGGCCGACCCGCGAAACTGACAGCTGAACCTCGGAATCTGGCAGTTCGCAGAAAAACTCAGATTGTTCCACGTGGAACAATCTGAGTAAATGGCGTCCGGTGGCAAATTGTTCCACGTGGAACAATTGCAGTTACCATTCGCAGGACGACCTGTTTACTCTCCGCTTTTCGAAGGTGACGGGCCAGGATTACAGCTCGGAAAACCCTTTTCAACCGCCGTCCCCTCCTCGTAATCGTTCCAGGTCTCCACCAGCAGAAACGGCATGGGATGTACCTCCAGGCTATTCGCCTTTGCCAGGCTGAAGGTATCCGTATAGGTCTGCCCGCAACGTGGACTGATATGCCGGTTGAGCCCCCAGGATGCCTTGCTGTCGTCGAAACTCGCCCAGGCCCCGCCGACCACGATCTTTCCCGGATAGGTCGTCTCCATCGCCTCGTAAAAGCTGTTCAGGTAAGGCTCGCCCCAGTGACTGCCATCTGCCGCCCAGCCTTTTTCGCCCGGCTGCACCCACGCATAATAACCATCGATCGCCGCAGCGTCCTTCTCCGGCGTCGGATACTCGTCGATCAATACCGGGGCGGGATTCCACTTGCTGACTTCTGCCTTCACGGCATTCCAATCCGTGTGGAAGCCCTTTGGAAAGATAAAGATAACCGGGCGGCCATTCAGCGTCAGGTAGGCCGCCCGGCCGGGGGCATCCGCAGCCAGGTAAACCTTGTGAAAGAGCTTGAAGTCCTCGATCGCACTATCCGTGGCCCCTTCATCGGCATTGCTTTCGTCGTACATCATGGCGATATGGAAGTTCTCTTCGCCTGCTATGCCCTGCAGCAGTGCATAGCTCTGATCGATGAACGGCTCGCGATAGCCATACCAGTCAACCGCAAATCCCGTGATTCCCATCGATTTGGCCTGACGAATCTGCTTGCGGAGCATGACCGGATCGTGAGACGAATAGCCTATGTTTATGTGCCTGGGGTGCCCCCACCAGGCTTCATACACTGCCAGAACCTGGGGCGTGGGCCCCGGAGTGCGGTTCTTGAAACGAGTACCACGGTGCGCGCCCGGCCGGGTACATCCGATAGGCAGTAAGAGAAGAAGCAAGAACGCAGCAACAGCGCGGGACATCCTACAAACATATCGCGACCGGGTGCGGCAGGATACCACCGCCACATGACGTTCGGATAAACTCAGGTTACCGATTCTGAGGCAGCGCTAAGTTTTAGGACTGCATCGGATGTGTCATTACTAGTAGCATTAAGAAGTCGGGGGCAATGACCCTCTAGTTGTAGCAAGACTGCTCGAAATTGCTTCACTGTCTGTCCCGTTTTCTACCTTGCGTATGGTTGGAGTCTCTCCTTGGCCGTTCTAAATCAGCCGTTACCGGAAACAAAGACACTGCAGGCCCGCATTATCTCGGGTAGTGTCGTTCTGCTCTCCGGGTCAGGGCTCGCTACAGCGATCAATCTTGCCTACAACATTGCGGTGGCCCGTTCTTTGGGCGCCACTGACTTTGGTCACGCCACGGCTGTCTACACGCTGCTGACCCTTATCTCTGCAGTAACCCTGTCGTTCCAGATTGTTCCGGCGAAAGTGGTGGCCCAGCAGGCTTCGCTTGAAGCCAAGAGTGCCGCTTACCGCGACTTTCATCGCAGTGCCTGGGGCTGCGGCATCCTGGCAGCGATGATCCTGATTGTCTTTTCAAGGGCGATCACGAACTATCTGAACCTGCCGAGTGCCGAGCTTGTTGTGTTGATTGGCATCGGTTGTGCTTTCTATGTGCCACTCGGCTGCCGCCGCGGCTTTATCCAGGGTGCTTACGGCTTCCGAAAACTGGCAACGAACCTGGTGCTCGAAGGCGGAGTACGACTGGGCGGATCGCTGCTGATGATGGCGCTTGGCTTTGGCGTACGCGGCGTCATCGCTGCCAACGCAGCCGCGATCGCCGTAGCCTACTTCGCGGCTACCCCCAAACTCGGTCCGGCGATTGCCAACCAGCTTCCGCTCAAGCGTGCGTTGAGTGAAGGTCTGCAGGCGGGAGTTTTCTTTGCCGGCCAGGTATTGATCAACAACTGCGACATCGTGTTGGTGAAGCATTTCTTCACGCCGGCAACAGCCGGCCTGTATGCCGCAATTGCGATGGTAGGCAGGGTGATCTTCTCGTTCTCATCGGCAGTGGTGAACTCCATGTTCCCGCTGGTAGCAGGGGTCAAGGAAGAGGAGCGAAAAGACCTGAAGGTCATCGCCACCTCGCTGATGCTGGTGCTCGGTATCGGCTCACTACTGGCTATCGTGCTGCGAGTGCTGCCGGCGAGCCTGTGGAGTCACTTCTTTGGAGCCGGCTTTGTCATTGCCGGCAGTCACGGCCTGCCTTACCTGCTGGCGCTCTACGCCATCACGACGGTGATTTATTCACTCAGCGTAGTCATTATCACCTTCGAGATGTCGTACCGCATCGCCAATACCAGCTGGGTGCAGCTGGCATTCAGCGGCATCCTGATTGCGGCCATCTGCAAGTTCCACGGGTCACTGCGGGAAGTGATCCTGGTGCAGCTGATCCTGATGTCGGCGCTGCTGGTGTTCGTCGCGGTGCCGTTCCTGGTGAACTCCTTAACTGACTCGAGCAGCGCCTATCCGGTGGGCGCGTACCGGCCGGTCAAGCTGCTGCGCCGCGTCTCTGAAGACGAAGTGATTGCCGAGTTTCTGAAGAGTGATTTCCATAACCCGGTCTTTCGGCCGTACAAGGAATCACTGGGCCGGATGGTCAGCGAGCCGGACCTGGACAACGAGGTAGAAAACGCGAAACGGCGTGCCCTGCTCTTTATCCGCCACCTGGCGTTGTGGAAAGAACTGCCGCTGGGGACAGAGTGGTATGAGGTCGAGGTGCGGGAATCGGGATTGAACCAGATCCGGGTTTTTCCTCGCGCGCAGTGGAGGAACCAGGCACGCGGCAACTTCTCGATTGTGGATGTGGCTGCTCGCATGCAGCGTCACCAGGAAGTGTTCGCCGGACAGTTTGTTTCGAAGCTCGAAAGCATTCGAGAGCGGCTGGTGCAGGGTGACAGCAACCTGGGATGTGTGGTGCTGATCGGGATTAACGAGAATGAACCGCTGACGATTCTCGACGGCAATCACAGGCTGGTAGCGGCGATGCTTGCCTCTCCCAACCGGATCGGGGGCCTGCGGTTCCTGTGTGGTCTGTCCCCGAGAATGTCGGAATGCTGTTGGTACAATACAAACTTCATGACACTATTCCGCTATGGTAGGAATGTGCTGACCCAAGTTGTACGGGATCCGAAAGCAGAGCTTGCGCGGCTGCTGGAAAGTCCAGGCTAGACAGTAAGGCTGTTATGACGGGCCGGTACCAGGGAGAGACAAAGCCTGGTGGAAGAGCAACCTGATTCAATTCGCTACATTGACTAAATTTCTGGGTTTATGGGGGCTATATGACGATTCGACTTCGGAGTGTTGCGGTAAAGCAGTTGCCCGAAAAGCTGAGTGTGAAGCAAGGCCGACTGTTGTTCCAGGAGATTGCGAAATCGATGGATGCGGATCGTCCTCGCCTCGTGCTGGATTGTGCAAAAGTTGCAGTCATGGACTGGTCAGTGATCCATTTACTGCTGTGCTGCCTGGAAGAGGCGATGAAGCGCAATGGGGATGTGAAGCTGGCGGCGATTCCACGCGGTGCGGAGGCCCTGCTGGAGCGAACTGGCGTCAACCGCCTGTTTGATATTTTCGATTCCTCTATAGAGGCTGTAAGCAGCTTCCACCAGTTGTTGCCTTCGGAAGCGATTGCACCGGCAGCGGTAGCAGCGACACCGATGTTGCGCGAGGCGGAGAGCGCGGCGTAGCTCTTCCGGGGTGGTCCCTTCGAGGGCGGTCATCCTGTAGACTGCCGGAAGAATCGATGGGCCTTGGGGAGATGGATGAGAAGTTCGGGTGATTGGCTGCGGCGCCAGGTGGCGTGTTGCCTGGTATTGATACTGGCAGCACCGTTTGCGGAGGGCGCACCCTCTGCAGCAGTACAAACACAGGCGCCGTCCAGCTCGCAGCCTGCTGGAGATACCTCGGCTCAGCCGCAGGCTTCAGCGCCTTCGTCGCCGACGACCGGTACGCAGGCCACTCCTGCTGCTGTTCCTGCGAGCCCTACGACTTCTACCAGCGAAACGCCTCCCGCGGCTGAACCGGCACCGCCCAGCTCGACCCCACAGGCTCAGCAGGCACCCGGTTCGCAGGTACAACCTGCGCAACAGCAGCCGGGTGACAATGCGCCCGTGGGGTCGGCGGCAGCGCCTTATGAAAAGGGTGTAGGCAATGCGGCTTCCCGTCCGGCGGGTGCGGCGATCGCTCCGGGGAAACAGAAGAGAACGCGTTCGATCCTGATACGCGTCGGAATCATAGTGGGTGCTGCGGCGGCGATCGGAACGGTAGTTGGGTTGTCGGCTGCAAGTTCAAGCCGTCCGAACTGACCGCGAGAAATCAATTGAGGACACAGGTTTTATGAGCCCTGAGAAGCGGCATTTTTTGTTTGTGAGTTTTTCCGGCATGGATGGCGCGGGAAAGAGCACGCAGATTCGCAGTCTGCAGACGCGCCTGGAAGCAGGCGGGCTGAAGGTGCGGCTGGTGACCTTCTGGGACGATGTGGCGCGACTGACGGGTGTGCGCGAGACGTCCGGTCACAAGTTGTTCAAGGGCGACAAGGGTATTGGATCGCCGGACCGCCCGATCAATCGCCGCGATAAGAACGTGCGCTCGGCACCGATGACAGCCGTACGATTCTTCCTGTATTTCGTAGACGCTGTGTCTTTGCGCCTGGTAGTGAAGAAGGCACAAAAGTCTGACTGCGACTTTGTCATTTTCGATCGTTATCACTATGACGAACTGGCCAATTTGAACCTGGCCAATCCGCTGGCGCGTTTGTATGCGCGATTCATCATGTTGATTGTGCCGCGGCCTACAGTCAGCTACCTGCTGGATGCAGATCCGGTGGCAGCGAGGGCACGGAAGCCGGAATATCCAATTGATTTTCTGCACATCAGTCGAGCGTCGTACAAAGCGCTGAGTCAGCTGGTGGGCGGCATGACGCTGATTCCGCCGATGCCGGTGGCGGATGTAGAACGCGAGATCTGGAAGCATGTCGAGTCGCAGTTGCCGGAACCTGTACGACGTAGCGAGCTGGCTGCGAAGAATTAGGCAGCGTCGTACCGCCGGCTGGCAGGTTCGCAGCAGGCCTTGTTTGTCGGCTTGTTCGACTAAGAGGATTGTTTCCAAGCGGGCGACCAGCTCTCGCGGATATCGATCGCGGACATGCCGGCGGCGCGCGCGGCTTCCAGTCCTTCGGCTGTATCTTCGAGAACCAGGCAGCGTGAAGGCGCAACGTGCATGCGTTCTGCTGCGGCGAGGAAGACGTCGGGTGCGGGTTTGCCCTGATGCACATCTTCAGCACTCACGATGAAATCAAATAGTTCAAGGAGGCCTGCACTACGCAGGCTGCCGGCTACATTCTCGCGCTGGCCATTGGAGGCGACGGCCATAGGTACGCGGCCATGCCAGGCGCGTGCGACATCGGCGACTACGGTGATTTCCTGCAGCTCACTGGCACTACGCTGAAAGGCAGATGCGTAGGGGCGGAGCAGTTCCGGCCGTGAGACGGGAAGTGTTCCGAAGGAGGCCTCGTACTCATCAAGGAGCGCGTCGGGAGTGAGACCGGCCCGCGCGAAATACCAGGCTGCGGGCATCTCGCGTCCAACCAGCTGCAGGGCATGTTGAATGGCACGATAGTGTGCGGGAGCGGTATCGACGAGCGTGCCGTCACAATCAAAGATGATGGCGTCGAAGTCGCCGGCTTGCAGAGCAATGGCCATCTGTAGAGTGTAGCGGGTGGACGGAGGCTGGGACCTGACCATTTCAGAATCGCTTAGGTGCAGTGATTGTTACGTATCCGTCAGAGCCATTGGGCTTGCCGAAGGCTGTACATCGAAGAGGTGGAAATGCCATGGCTCCAGTTCGACGTAGAGGCCGCGGGCGCGTACCTCTTCGGCATCGCGCTCGAAGGTGACCGCGTTTATGACATCGGTCAATCTGCAGCGAAGTGCAGTTGCGTTGCTCCATTGAAAGTGAACGCGACCCTGCGCCCGCCTCTCGCTGAGGTTGATGACAACGAGCTGGAAGGCGCTTTCTAAGTGCCAGCTCCAGGCGGCAAGTGAAAGGTAACTGTCGTTGTCCGGCCAGCCAGTGAGCTCGCAGAGTTGTGGTTCTCCGTGCCTGAAGGCTGGGGCTGCGGAAGCGGTGAGCAGATGTTGATAAAAGGCCTGCAATTCCAAGTCGGGTAGTTCAGGCGGCCGACGCTGGAGAAACACGGGAACACGGATACGCCGCCCCGTGAGCTGTCCTTCGTGGAAGAGGACGGCGCCTGGGAGGGTGGCGGTAGCGACAGCGCAGGCGCGAAGTTTCTCTGGCGGAAAGGCTGCGGCGGCTCGAGGCTCATCATGATTTTCGAGAAAACGGAGCAGGTGCGATTGATAAGAGAATGGGGCGGCGATATGAGCTTTGAAGGATGCTGCATCCCCGGCTTCGAGATAGTCGTACGCCTTTTTGTCGTAGCAGAAGTCGAAACCTTGCTGGATCAGTTCTGATTCTCGATCCCAGTAGGCTTCGGCGATGAAGAGGAAGTTGGGATACGCGATGCGGACAGCGCTGATGACTTCTTCCCAATAGTTGGTGGACATCGGCGAGGTTTGTGACCAGGTCCTCGCGAAGACATCGCTGAGCATGAGAACTGCCATGTCACAGCGAACGCCGTCGCACTGTGCAGCGATCGTGGTGAGTGTCTCGATGGCGCGTTGGCGCACGCCAGTTTGCGTGATGTTGAGCTGCACGACATCCGGCCATGGGGGGAAGTTCGGGTCTTTTCCGCAGGCGAAGAAGTGGCTGCCCATGCGGATGAAGTCGGATGGATGCGCGGCGTAATCCTCGTTAATCGCGGTGAAAAAGAACTCGGGATGCTCTTCGATCCACGGGCAGTCGGGTGCGACGTGATTAGGCACATAGTCGAGGATGAGCTGGATGCCGCGGCTGGCGAGCTCGTGACGCGCAATGGCGAGAGCGGCATTGCCGCCGAGGTGGGGATCGACCATGTACTGGCGAACACAGTAGGGGGAACCGATGTTGTCTGCTGGAGTGAAATCAGGCAGAGCGTTGTGGAAGTCTGCAAGCAAGGCGCTGTTCTGATTAGCGATGGCAATGCCAGCCGGACTGCGTTGCCAGACGCCCATGAGCCACACGGCGTCAAAATGCTGATCGGCGATGCTGTCCCACGTCGAAGCGGGGACGGTGGCTAAGTCCATGGACTGGCGGTGTAGATCAGCCAGTTCATTCAGCCAGACCGCCGTGTTGATTTCGTAGATGGAGCGCATGGGTTTTCGATTGCGGGATCGAGGTGAGGACGACGTTTGGCCGCCGGCCATATCAGCCTGAAAGACTCTGATGCCCTGTGAGAATGAGCGATGCAAAAGAGTGCATCTAGTAAGGCGGTGCGAGAGCGTTGCCGTTGATGGATGCCCTCGCGCCGAGATGGATCAGGCAGCTTTTGCTTGCGGGTTTACTTTCTGTTCGCCGATGGAGGTGAACTTTTCGTCGCCCGCCTTGCTGTCGTCAAGATTTTCCTGGAGGCCCGTGGCGGCGTCTTCTTTGCCAATCAATTCTGCATAGTGAGTGAGCGACCCATACGAGGCAACGCGAAATAATTGCTGCTGATTGGCGGCAACGATGAGGGCTGCGTCACGCACGGGACCGGGATCAGTATTTTCGATCATGTGTTCGACTTCTGTGATCATGGCCTTGGCAATGTGGTTTTCGTTTCGCTGCACCGGCTGTCCGAGCTTCTTGAAGGTGTCTTCAACCTTGCCGGCGTACTCCCTGCTTTTGGTTATGGTTTTCTGGAAGGCGTCTTTGAGGTCGGGGTTGGAAGAAGCTTCGGCCATCTTGCTGGCGCCGGCGGAGACTTTCTCTTCGAAATCGAGTACGTACGTGAGGCCCGTGATCATCAGGTCCTGAATACTTTGCATTTTCATTGTTGCTCATCCTGTGGCGGCAATGAGTGCCGTTGAGCAGTGAGATGAGGAGGGGTTCGGGTCTGTTGCTGTCATGGTTCGCCCGTTATGCACGATACGAAGTTTAAGGCCCGGGACTTGCAATAGCCGGCCAGGCGAGTTTGTCTGAAGGAGTTGAACTCCATGTTCGTGGCCTGATTTTTTATTGACACATGGTTGGGGTTGCCGTGAAGATGAGGCTCCTACCCTTGGGAATACCTTCCCCCCGGCCAAAAATCTGATCACAAGGAACACCTATGAACCGATATCGTGCGGGCGTGTGTGCGCTTGGCTGTTTGTTTGTTTTTGCTTCTACAGGGGTTGCGCAGGAAGCTGCGCAGAGCAATCCCTGGAATGGCACGTGGAAGGCAGATGTGTCCTCGATGAAGTATGAAGGGGCGACGGCCTCCATTTTGATCACACCGACCGGCTACACGCTGACGCGGGAAGGTACCACGACGAAGGTAGTGTGTGATGGCAAGCCGATGGCGCCGGTAAATGGCGTGGAAACTGCCTGCACGAAGACAGCGACGGGGTATGCACTGGAAAATACACGCGATGGCAAGCCGAGCAGCCATGTCAAGCTGACGATGTCTCCGGATGGCACAACGATGACACGCGTTGCCGAGGTAACTCCGGCAGGGGAGGACCCGTACACGGTGACATTTGTTTCGAAGAAGGTGTCGGGCGGCAAGGGTGAGCCGACGGTATGGAAGGAAAGCAGCTTCACCGAGTCGCAGGATACCGGCGTCCTGTCCATCCAGGTAAACGGGGACAGCATCGACCTAAAAGAGACAGACAATGACAAACCGATTACATGCAGCCTGGATGGTACCCCGACCAAGATGGGGACACGCAGTATGGCTGTGACTCTGGCAGATCCACACACGTTGCAGGTGACCTACAGCAACAATGGAAAGGTGCAGCGGAAGAACAGCTTTGTGCTGAGCGAGGATGGAAAGAGCATCGTGGAGACGGATGTAACGAGTGCGCCGTCTACGTCAACGATGACGTTGACACTGCGGAAGTCCTGACGGGATGGCATGTCCGTTCCCGCTCTCGGCTTAAGGATGCGGTGTTGCACATTGGTTGAGGGGAGGAGTGCAGGCGCTAACTGGCGAGGTGCAGCTTTCGACTGCCGGTCAGCGATGTCTCTGCCCGTGGTGCCTGCGCAGAGGAGCCAAGTTTCTTGAGCTTGCGATGCCGGAGGGGACGGCCCATGGCGGAGCGATTTTCTGCGAAGAAGCTGCGAAGGCAGGCGGCGACCTCTTTAGGTTTGTCGAGAGGGAGGAAGTGTCCTGCATCGAGGGTGACGATCTTCGAATGAGGGATGAGGGAAGCGGCCCGCTCGGCGAATGCTGCGGGGAGGACGTCGCGCGAACCGTGGAAGATCAGTGCGGGTGCTGACAGAGTGATCAGCTTTGCCGGGATCTCGCCCAACATAGCCTCGGGTGTGCCCCAGCGCACGAGACGCATCAGCTGCCAGGCACCTGTAAATCCTGAGAAGGGCTGATAGAACCCGCGTAGTGTTTTGGTATTCGACGCGCCGGCGATAGCTCTGCGCATGGCGACGCGCCAGAATAATAAATGTAACAGTGGCGCAAGCATTTCGCCCACGAGCGGTTTGCGAAGAGTGTTGAGAAGGAAGAAGGGCTTGAGGTCGGGAAAGATCGCCGGGGAGAGAAGAGCGAGACAAGCCACGTGCTGCGGGTAATGCGCTGCGTAGTAGACAGCGATGGCAGAGCCGGCGTCGTGGCCGACAACGTGCCACCTGCGGACGTTGTGTTGCAGGCGGAGCTGTTCCAGCTGCTGGGCCAGACGGTCGAGGTATCCGGCGCTGTAGGGAACGAAGGGAGTCTCACCCATGCCGGGCAGGTCGATAGCGAAGCATTGGTGGGAGTTGGCAAGCTGCCGGATGATGCTGTTCCACAACGTGCGGTTTGTGGGCATGCCATGGATAAAAACAATGGCGTCGCCCTTACCTTGGTGAGTGCAATGCAAGGCGTGGCCCTCCTGCGGCGGCAGCAGCCTGGTGTGGGTGATGCTGAGTGTCAAGAGCGCGGCTGACCTGAAAGAGCATCCATGCCGCTGCCCTGAGCGTGAAGACAGCGGAGCAGAAGATCACGGTCCCCGCGATGCGCTTTGGCCGGGCGCGCGAATAGACAAGATTCGTCAGCCATGCCGGAACGGTGTATGCCCTGGCGGTCCCGAACAATCCAAGCATCGCGCGGACGGAAGGCTGGTAGTACAGCTTTTCGATAAGGCTGTTGAAGCAGCGCCCGACGGCGCTCACACGCAGGTTATAGGCAGACCTGGCTAGAAGCGGAATGGTTCCGCGACGCTGATATCTGCAGATAAGCGCAGTGGCCTCCTCAGCATGGCGGAGTGCTGCTGTGACGCCGTTTCCGGTGATGGGATCCGACTGGGACGCGGCTTCTCCGATGATGATCCAGTTAGGCCCGCAGGTGACGTTGCAGGTGCGACAGAGGAACGATGTGGAGGAAACTTTTTCGGGAGGATTGTGTGAGATGAGAGCACGCAGTTGAGGAAACTTCCGCATCTGCAAGGAAAGGAGATCCGGATTTTTCAGACCGCCTGCACGGCCGATTTTGATTGCCGATCCTGGTGCAACATAGCCCACGCTGCTGATGCCTGGACTGATGGGAATCTGCCAAAGCCACTCCATGTATTCGCCCGGCGGACTGAGTGCATACAGCGTGGTTCCTTCAATTTCATCATGGGCGGGAAAGTGAGCCCAGAGGGCAACTTTGCGCGGACCGTAAGCAGTAGAGGCGATACTGAATTCGTGTGCGAGCATGCTGGCTGCGGCGCCGGACGCGTCGATGATCCAGTTCGTACGGATGGAGCGGCCTGCCGACGTGGTGACCGAAGAGATGCGGCGATGGTGGATAGCGAAGCCGACGGCGCGCTCGCGGACCATCACGACTCCATGATCGGCCAAGGATTTTTCTAACAACCTATGCACGTGTTGCCGTTCCAGGTGCAGCGTGCGGGTTTCTATATTCCAGGGTGCTTTTGCGAGCCACGCACCGGGAAGATATCGCTGCTGTGCGCCGTCGGGGGCGGTGACAAGGATGTGGCGTTTCCACGTGGCCGCGCCGCAGGCGACCAGCTTTTCCATGGTGAGGCCGAGTTGCGCCAGCAGCTGTGGGGCTGACCAGTCAAGCGACTCGCCGACTATGTCTGAAAAGAAGTCGCGAGGCTCAAGACACAGGACCTGCATGCCGGTGCGAGCGAGATGGATGGCAGCGGCCTGCCCGGCGAGGCCGCCGCCGATGACGACCGCATCCGCGCGCAGATCGGAATTATGGTTCTGAATCTGAGTGTCCATAGGTGCAGGCAGACAGCGGTAAAACGATCAGGCTCCCGGGAATCGCGGTGTAGAGCGCATGGGCAAAGTACATGATCGTGACCGGAGAAGAACATCCATCATAAGGTTGACTCGGCTTTATATCTGGAGAGATCGTGCGGATCAGGATCGGGCGGTGACTGCTGAAGGGGACTGGCGGTCGCCTTCGGGACGGTAGCGAGTGACGCCGCTCATGATCCATTCCAGACAGCCGCAGACAGCGAGGGTCGCGACTGAAACCAGAAGCACGGATCTGGACATAGGAACGAGGAGCAGGGTGCTCAGGAACTCAAGCGTGATGAGGAAGAGCAAGAGGAGCACGATGGAATGTCTCGTCATATGGGAGCAGATCAAGGCACCGGCAGGTGCGCCGACGGCGACGATGGGCACGGCGGCGAGCCAGTAGCCCATGACGGCCGGTGAAAAGTCTTTCATCACAAAGAGGTGCAAGAGGAAGCCAGGGATAGTGACGATGGTCATCAGGACCACGGTGGTGGGTGTGACTATCTTTTCACTGATGCGAAAGAGCAGCACCATGACCAGGAAGACTACGGAATTTTCGCCGGTGCCGACCAGCGCACTGATGATGCCGCCAAGAAAGCCAGCGGATACGAGGATGCTTTTGACGCCCGGATTGAAGAGGGGCAATTGCTCGTGGCGTGGAACGGATTTTGCGCGATTGATGAGCAGCAATGCCACGCCCATGCTGCTGACCAGTACGGTGAACGATGTGCGTACGAAGACCGGCGGAATGAAAGGCGCGACGAAGTATGCGCCGAAGATGACTCCGAGGACGCCGGGTATGCCTGCATAGAGAAGGGTGCGGCGTTCGATGGGGATATGGAGGTAGAGGATGCTGAGCGAAGCAGCTCCCATGCCAACGCTCTGGATAGCAAGAGAGAAGTTGCGGGCGTCGCGAGGTGCGATATGCAGGAGCTTGGTGAAGATGGGAAAGGCGATGGCGCCGCCACCTTCACTGGTGCCGCCGCCGACCAGTGAGCCGAAGACCATGGTAAGAGCAACCTTCCAGTCCGCGAGAAGGTGATGCATGGCGAAGCGGCCGCCGAAGACAAGCCACATGACCCAGACGAGCAGGGCGATGGCTGCGTTGAAGCGCAGAGCGCTTCTTTTTCTTTTCGCGGTGGGCATTTCCGTAACGGCTTCGCACGTCACGGGGATTGGATTTCGCATGGGCGGAGGGATCTTCGGCCTTTCGCAGACAAGGTACTCGTTGGAGCTTCCCATCTTCTCCTGCCTGGCCAGGTTGCACATCCATCCAGGGTTGTAGGAGGCAACAGGGAATCAAGAAATCACGCGGGGCTAGAGCCTGAGCAGTATGGCCATGCCGCTGGGTGTATCGAGTTTTAGTTCGCGCATGGCCTGGTTCATCCAGGTGACGAAGTAGGGCTGATGTTCGATGGCGCGGCAGAAGGACTGGACGGTCTGCACCAGGTGCGCTTCGGCGAACGAATCTTTGAAGGCACCGGCAACCCCGATGAGCAAGGCGCGAAGCCACGCGAAGTGCGTGGCCATGAGGATGTATTCGTCGAGGATGCTTTGCTGCTGGAAGTGCGGGCTGCCGGCCCTTCCGAAAGGAAACAAGGTCTGATACGTGTAATTAACCAGGTAATTTTCCAGGCTGTGAGGCCGCGCTGCGAAGAAGGGCTGGTAGTAGTTCCAGTATGCGTCTGTGTAGCGGCGGGTGCGTTCGGCGGGGCTGGAGTCTGGATCGTAGCCGATACCCTCCAGGAATCGCGTGCAGGTTTCGGTGAAACGCGGCTGATTTGCGCTTTTCGCAATGCGATGTGCCATAAGCTTGAGGATCACGTCCAGTTGCAACTGGGGAGCGGCGGGTAACGAGTCCAGTTCGCTGATGAGCTGCTGTCGCTCGATGATGTGCTGATAGTCTGCGAGGATGTTCGGGATGTCAGCTTGTTGCGCGGAGGATTGAACCTGCTGCAGCCGTTCGCACACTGCGCCGATGAGCAGGATGCGCTGCTCGATGGAGCGGGCGCGGTCGCGAAGGATGGTGAGCAAAAGTTCGCGGACCGCAAGGTAGCCTGGATAAGGCTTGTAGGCTTGTCCTGCCTGGTGGAACGGCAGATGTGCTGCGCTGTCGATGCGGAACGCGCCTGAGTGCAGGTTGCCGGATATGTGCATGGCAAGAGGATTGAGTAAGACATTTCTTGCGGCTTCCGGACAGGAGAGATGGAGCGAGCCCTCGAGCGTTCCCTGAACTGTGTTGAGGGCGCGCGGATAGATGGAGCAGGTTGAGGAGAGCAGAGCTGGTCCGTATTCGGCCTGAATGGAACACAGCCGGTCGGAAGTGAAGAAGGCGCAGCATCCTGAGGGTGCGTGATGAATTAGAGCATGGAGAGGGTCGGGTGCGTTGGGGGTGATGGTGACAAAGTTCGAGACGATTGTGCCCAGCCGATCAGGCGGGAACTGCCGGTACTTCTCGTAGGTACGCCGATCGACGGGGATGGCCCAATCCTGACAGCAGTGGTCTTCACACTGCGGACCGATGCATTGAAAGGCGGCGGCGTAGGTTGGCCTGGCCGGGGCAGTGTCGCTCATCGGGTGAGACGGCGTCGGCTATCAATTTTGTTACGAGAAGGTAGTCCCAGGAAGGCGGGAGGCATTGGTTTGGACAGGTGAGGGCGGGAAAGAGGAATCCCTTGCTCCTGTTCCAAAAGGATAGCGCTGCGATTTGTAAGTGTCCAGATGGGACGCTATGGAGAGTCACCTGCTGGCGAGTCCTGTGCAGACTGCGTTTGGCCACTGCTGCTGGATGGTGCAGGTAGAGGTAGATGACAGGCGTGATGTGGAGGGTGAGCGATTGTGTAAGCAAGAGGGCCACCCGAGCCAGTCGGACGCAGGCTTAGAACTGATAGCGCGCTGCCTCTGCTCTATGTTCGACTAGAGCCATCGAGACAATCAGGAAATTTGACATGCTTGAGAACCTCAGCGGTGCGACGTGCCTGTATCCCATCCTCGGCGATCCGATCCTGTTTGTGCAGTCGCCAAAACAGCTGACGGTTGAGTTTGAAGCTCGCCAGCACAATGGCATCTGCGTGCCGATGCAGGTTCCCGATGGAGAACTGCAGAAGGTGATCCGAGCGCTCGACGTAGTTCCGAACGTTCGAGGATTGCTGATCACGATGCCTCATAAGAGTGCGATGTTTGCTCAGTGTGCATCGACTTCGGAGACGGCCCGGCTGCTGGGCGTGGTGAGCATAGCAAGACGCAATCCGGATGGTTCGTGGCATGGTGACATGCTCGACGGTTTATCGTTTGTTGCAGCGCAGAGGGCACAGGGCGTTAAGTTGGAAGGAGCGCGGGTGCTGCAAGTGGGCGTGGGCGGAGCGGGGAGCGCCATTGCCATCGCGTTGCTGGACGCGGGTGTCCGGGAGCTGGTACTGCATGATGCCAACGGGGAGCGGCTTGAGGAGCTGTGCCGCCGCCTTTCGAGTGTTGGGCGGGGCCACATCGTTCAGGGTCCAGCGGACCCAACCGGTTGCGACATCGTGGTCAATGCGACGCCTATGGGCATGTCGCCCGATGATCCTCTGCCTGTTCCAACTCAGCTGCTTACGTCCTCGATGTTTGTGGGCGATGTCGTGGCGGGTCACGGCGTGACGCCATTGCTGAAGGCTGCGCGGGCGGCGGGCTGCAGGACTGCAGACGGGGTGCAGATGGTGGAGGCCGGCATGAAACTAATGCCGGATTTCCTGCTCGGCAGGTAGGCTATCGGTGTGAGTGGGTCGGGCTGAAGCGGGGCTGTGGTGAGAGCTGATCCAAGGGGGAGCTATGAAAGGTCAGGAGCGAGGGCCAAGGATTCAGGAGATCGTCGGCGCAGCACTTGAGCACCCTGCAGGTGAGGTGAATGCGTTTCTTGATACTGCATGCTCGGAAGATGAAGTGCTGCGCCGAGAAGTGGATGCAGTGCTCGCTGCTTACCGGGAGACAAACAACTTCTCGCTGACTGCTTCGGATGGCTCTCCCGGTGCTCTGCACGACACGCCGCCAAGCATCGGCCCGTACCGGCTGATTCGCGAGCTGGGGACAGGCGGTATGGGGCAGGTGTGGCTTGCAGAGCAGAGCGAACCGGTGAGCCGCCAGGTGGCTCTCAAGCTGATTCGTTCGGGATTCTTCAGTCCGGAAATCACACAGCGTTTTCTGGCGGAGCGGCAGTCGCTGGCGCTGATGAATCATCCCGCGATTGCGAAAGTTTTCGACGGAGGGACAACGCCGGCGGGCCAACCTTACCTGGTGATGGAGTATGTGGACGGTTGTCCGATTACGGAATACTGCGACCGGGTTCATCTTCCGATAAAAGATCGACTCCGGCTATTTCAACAGGTTTGTGAAGGGGTACAGCACGCGCATCAGAAGGCAGTGATTCATCGCGACATCAAGCCGTCTAACATCCTGGTGACGGAGGTGGATGGCCGGCCAGTGCCGCGGATCATCGACTTCGGCATTGCGAAACCGGTGGGTCAGGGGGGCGATGCGCAGACACAGTTCACGCAGATTGGATCGATGGTTGGCACGCTGGGATATATGAGCCCGGAGCAGGCGGACTCGGGCGGCGAGGACATTGATACGCGCAGCGATGTGTATTCGCTGGGCGTGGTGCTGTATGAATTGCTGGTTGGCACGCTGCCGCTGAACGTAAAGAGACTCACGGTTTCAGAGACACTGCGGCAGCTTCGCGAGGTGGATGCGCCTCGACCGAGTACAGCCCTGAAGCAAACGGGCGACGCTGCCGCGGTAGCCGAGAAGCGGAGCACGGACGTGGCTGCGCTCGACCGCCAACTGCGCGGCGACGCGGATGCAATTGCGCTTAAAGCGCTTGAGAAGGACCGTAATCGTCGGTATGCCACGCCCGCGGAACTAGCCGCCGATGTTGAACGCTTTCTGCAGGATGAGCCGGTTATCGCCCACGCTCCGAGCTTCACCTACTATGCGGGCAAATATATTCGCCGGAATAAAGTCGGAGTGATTGTGGCTGCGGCTGCCGTTTTGCTGCTCGCCGGCTTCGCTATTGCGCAGACGTGGCAATTGCGGAACGTCCGCCGTGAACGGGACCGCGCCGATCGTATAGCAGGCTTTATGAAGGACATGTTCAAGGTCTCGAATCCGAGCGAGTCACGCGGTAACACGATTACGGCACGGGAGATTCTTGACAAGTCAGCAAGCCAGGTGGAACGGGAGTCGGGTCTGGATGCGGCAGTCCGGACCCAACTCATGGAGGTGATGGCAGAGACTTACATGGGGCTGGGCCTCTACGATCGCTCGCGTGCACTGGCTGAACGCACGATTGCGTTGCGGGGCAAAGACTTTGGAGCAGAGGATCCGGGCACTCTCTCGTCGATGAGCCTGCTGGGAACGGCTTTATACAACCAGGGGCATGATCCGGAAGCGGAAGTGATGCTGCGGAAAACGATCGACGCGCAGACGCGGGCCCTGGGAGCGGAAGACCCTGCGACTCTCGACACCGTGGACACTTTGGCAACCGTGCTTGTTCATCGTGCGAACTATGTTGAGGCGGAGAAGCTGGAGCGAAGCGCGATCGCGATTGAGACGCGGAAGGGCCCATCTGATGAGCTCGCACTCTTCCGATCTATGAGTACCCTGGGCACTGCATTGCGCGGGGAAAATCGCTTCGATGAAGCGGATAAGGTCTACCGCCAGCTGCTCGACGACGAACGCCGCAAGCTCGGCCCGGATCATCCGGAGACCCTTGCCTCCATGCAGAAGCTGGCCTGGATGTTGCATCTTGAAGGCCGTGTTGAGGAATCCGAAGCACTCTTTCGTCAGACACTCGCGGCACAGCGGCGAGTGCTGGGAGCTGACCATCCTTCTACTGCTGTGACCCTCAGTCAGCTTGCCACAACCCTGGAGGAGGGAACGCCGCGCCTGGCAGAGGCCGAAGCACTGTTTCGCGAGGCGCTTGCCATCCAGCTCCGGGTAGGCGGACCGGACAGTCTTTATACGACGCGGAACCAGGAGGGTCTGGCGAATGTACTCACGGATGAAAAACGCTATGCCGAAGCCGAACCCATTCTGCGCCAGATCCTCGCAAGTCGGCAAAGGACACTGGGCGTCGACCACACGGACGTGCTGTTAACCCAGTACAACCTGGCAAACGTGCTATGGGAGGAAGGGAAGCTGGCTGAGGCTGACCAGCTTGCGCGGAAGACTCTCGAACAGCAAACACGAGTGCTCACCGCAGACGATCTTGATATTCCGATCACCTATGGGCTGCTTGGACGAATCCTTCTGAGCGAAGATCGACCGCAGCAGGCGGAAGAGTATGCTCGCAAAGCTTTCAATATGCAGCTTCGTTTACTTGGCCCGCAGCATGGGCGGACACAAAATTCGCTGCACGGTCTTGTAGAAATACTTGCGCGTCTTGATCGCAGGGACGAAGCGCGCAGTCTTTATCGAAGCACCATGGAAAAGATCGAAAAAGTGCCAGACTCCCAGACGACAGAGGTCTTCGGCAGTATGGCCGAAACAGCAGTAGCAGCCGGCGATAACGATGATGCTTTCGCATACCTGAATAAGGCGATCCACGCGGGCCCCGTTGATAGCAACGACCTGCGAACGGATGAGGACCTGAAGACCCTCCGCAAGGACCCACGATTCGAACAGGTAGTACTGGCAGCGCAAAATCGGCAAGCCAAGAAGTAGATCGGTCGCAGGACAGGGGCAGAACGGCGTGATTATGAGGATGCTTCTGTCATAGACTGATTCCGCCGTGTTGCCCCGAGCTTATCGATTTGTGTTGCCGCTTGTCGCCGCAGCCGTTCTTCTTACATCGGCCAGCGAAGTATCGGCACAGCAACCTTCCGCCGGGCTGCGGCAGGCGGACGCAGACTATCGCGCCGGTGTTGCTGCGCTGGCGAAGAATGATGTCACTACTGCACGGGCTGATTTCGAGCGTGTTGTTCACCTTGCACCACAGGCTGAAGAGGGTCACAGTGCTCTTGGTGCCGTGCTGTTGAGGATGGGCGAGACCACACAGGGGATGCGCGAGTTGGAAAAGGCGATAGCGATGAAGCCTTCCGATCGTGTGGCGCAGCTGAATCTTGCGACGGCTTACACGCAGACGGGGGCCCTGGGCAAAGCCATTCCGATCTTCGCGAAGCTGGACACGGCGGCCAGTGGCGGCACCTCGGCGCTCTCAGCCGCTTCACTCGCCATGTACGCGCGAGCTCTTGCGCCCACACATCCGGACGCAGCGATTCGTAAAATGCAGGCGGCGATCAAGGCTGCTCCCGGCGATGCTGACCTGCAGGATGAGCTTGGCTCGCTTTATGCGCAGCGGGGGCAGTGGGCGGAAGCTGAGAAGTGCTTTGATCGCGCTATTGAACTGAATGACTCCGTGGCTACGGCGCATCTGCATCTCGGCATCGTTCTTGATCGCCAGCATAAGGCGGGAGCGCTGGAAGAATTGCAGCGCGCCTGGCAGCTCGCGCCCGGTAACAGCGAAGTTGATGTTGAGTTTGGGACCTTGCTGGTGGCTGCCGGCCAGATACCGCAGGCTGTTGAGGTCCTGCAGCACGCTCATTCCGCAAGGCCGGATTCCGTTCCAGCAACATTTGAACTGGCATTGGCGACGCAGCAGAATGGCGACACCCAGGCAGCCATTCCGCTGTTTGAGAAGGTGATTGCAGCGGAACCTCGCAACACTGCCGCGCTTACGAATCTCGGCATGGCATTTATGCAGCAGCAAAAGGCGAAAGATGCGGTGCCCTACCTGCAGAAATCCATTGCGATGGATGCCAGCCAGGTTACTGCTCGGGAGAATCTGGCTGCAGCGTATATACAACTCAACCAGGTGGATGACGCGATTGAACAATTGCGCGCGGCACTGAAGCTGGCGCCGGACATGGCTGCTCTTCACTACAACCTGGGGCTGGCTTACAAGATGCAGGACAATGCAGCTGCCGCGATTCCTGAATTGGAGATGGCCGAAAACATGAACTCCTCCGGGCATGAGGCGCCGTATGTACTTGGCGTGCTTTACATGCAGGCGGCCCGGTATGAAGATGCGGCTCGCGAACTAGATCGCTCGCTTCATCTGCAACCGCAAAATAGCGATGGCTGGGCAACGCTTGGAAGTGTGTACGCAAAACTGGACAAGTTGCCGGAGGCGATTTCGGCTTTGCACAAAGCCATTGGACAGAATCCCGAGCAGGCTGATCCGCACCTCACACTCGCAACGGTCCTGGCCAAGCAGGGACAATCCACAGAAGCTGCTTCGGAACGAAAGCGGGCCGCGGAATTAATGCGCGCTGGTATGAATCGGCAGCGAGCCGAGGTGGCTACGAATTCCGCGAACAGCCTTTTACAAGGTGGAAAAATCGGGGATGCTATTGCCCAGTTCAAGGAGGCCTTAAGCTATGACGGACAGTACGGTGCTGCCCATCGCGGACTGGCTGCGGCCTTTGAGAAACAGGGAGATTTGAAGGCTGCCGCGAGGGAGCGAGAGCAGGCAGATGCCCTGGATAAGGTGGCAAATCCGTAGAAACACGGTGCGCCTGTCCAGGAGATTTTGTATACAGGCATCCGATGGTTTCGTTATAGTCGCGGACAGCGACCAGGCGGGGCAAACCACCTGAAATCTGGAGCCATGCTCCACCGTGTTAATCGAATCGATTCTGGACTGGGATGAAGGCGCTGCGATTCAGCGCACAAACCATGAATAACCTTCTGAGACGACTGCTGGTTCTCTGCCTGCTGCTGACAGGTTTCTCTGTTTTTGCCTGGCGGACAACGCGCGGTGCTGTGGATCCAGTAGCGGATGAGGCTCTAAGACGCAAGAGCTATGCCGATAACGTTCGACAGAGCTATAGCTATCCTTTTGAAAAAGGAAGCTTTGCGCTACCGGGAAATGCGGGTGTAATCGGTAATGACTTTCTTGAGCCTGAGGCGTTTCCGGACGCTGCCTATTGCGGGCACTGTCACCAGCAGGCTTACCACCAATGGCGTCAGTCGCTGCATTCCAATTCTTTCCGGACACCCTTTTACAGGACCAGCGTCAACATTCTGCTTCGCACGAAGGGTATTCAGTTTGCGCGTCACTGCGACAGCTGTCATAACCCGGTAGGTATCTTAGCTGGCGCTCTCGATCAGAACTCCACTATTGATCGCTCGTTTGATCGCGACGGCCTCACCTGCATGACCTGCCATTCCATCCAAAGCGTGAAGACATTGCTCGGGAATGGCAGCTTTGTTATGGGCGTTCCGTCCGTGATGGTAGATGAACAGGGGAATCGCATCCCGGGCAAGGTTGCGGATGCAGAGATTTTCGCTCATCCCGATCGTCACTCCAAAGCAGTGATGCAGGATATCTACAAGACACCGGAAATGTGTTCTGCCTGCCACAAGGCAAACCTGCCACCGATGCTGAATAACTATAAGTGGATCCGGGCATTTACTACTTATGATGAGTGGCAGAACTCTAAGTTCTCGCAGCGCAATCCTCTGACCTTTTACTCCGCCGACTTTACCACCTGCCAGAATTGTCATATGAATCGGGAAGCCGTTACGGGCCCGGATTACGGCGCTAAACACGGGACCCTGGCGTCGCATCGCTGGCTGGCGGGGAATACGGCGGTTCCGTTCTACTACGGTTTTGACGAACAACTCAGTAAGACAGTCGAGTTTTTAAAAAGTGGCAGGTTTCTCAACGTCGATTTGTTCGCATTGAGGGATGCGAATGCGGAGGCACCTCTTGCACCACTTGGTTCAGCGCCCTTGACGATCAAGCCTGCGGAACTGCTTGAAGCCTACGTAGTTGTGCAGAACAAGAATATTGGGCACTCGCTTGTCCCAGAGGTGCGCGACCTGTATGAAGCGTGGCTGGAATTTACGGTGAAAGACACCGAGGGACACGAGGTTTACAAGAGTGGTTTTCTGAGGCCTGACCTGACGATCGATCCCGGTGCCCACAGCTTTACGAATCGGCCGGTCGATGCGACCGGCGAATTTGTAGATAATCACAAGGTCTGGACGATCCACTCGATGGCTTACGACAACTCGGTTCAGGCTGGTCGCTCTGCCCTAGTCCGCTATCGATTCAAGCTACCATCAAACCTGAGGTCGAGCTTTACTGTCACCGCTGCTGTTCAGTATCGACACCTTCGGCAGAGTTACCTGAACAATGTTCTGGGCAAAGATCATGCAGCTTATCCTGTGATCGAGATAGCTTCAAGAAGCCGGACCTTTACTGTGGGAGAGAACCAGCCCGGGCAAGCTGTAGCCGGCGATAATCCAGACTGGATGCGCTGGAATAATCTTGGCATCGGCTTTCTCGATCAACTTCAGTATGACGAAGCTATAGGTGCATTCAAACAGGTGGTGCTCCTACGACCGGAATATAAGGATGGCTATACCAATCTTGGTCTTACTTACATCGAGTGGGAAAAGTATGACGAGGCTCGGCAACCACTGGAAAAGGCGCTCAGCCTGCATCCTGATGATGCAAGGGCGCTCTACTACCTGGCGCTTGTAGAAAGACGTCAGCGGCATTCCGAGGCCGAGATTGAAGATTTGCGGAAGGTGATCCAGCAGTTTCCACAATCGCGCGATGCGCGCCGTGAGTTGGGGATCTCCTACTACCAACAGCATCGTACCGAGGAAGCCATGGAGCAATTCAAGGCGTTGCAGAGCATCGATCCTGATGATGTAGCCGCGCACTACAATTTGGCTGTTCTGTATCGGAGGCTCGGGATGAAAGACCAGGCAGCCTACGAGTCGAAGCAGTACACCATGAAGCGGATCGATCCTGCGGCGCCGACGTACTCACTCGATTATCTGCGCCGGCATCCAGAAATTTCGAATGAGAGTGTACCGTGGCATATTCATGCAGAGGTGCTGAGTACGACGGCCCGGGTAGACAAGCAACCGTGAAGGAAAAGGGGTCGAGTTGAATCGTCGCAGCTTTCTGGGTTCGTTAAGTCGCACTGCGCTGGTGCTGCCCTTCGCTGATATTGTGGCGCTTGGTCAGCAGAGTCAGACACAGGTGAAGAAGCCGATTGGACCGACGGAGCGCAGCTATGACACGAAGCCTGCGCCACCTCCCGCGGGCCCGAAGTCTCCGATTGAAGGCACGCCGCTAGGCATCAGCTTTACCGATGTGCAGAAGGAGGCTGGCCTTACAACCAAGACAATCTACGGCGGAGAGTTCAAGAATAAATATCTTCTTGAGACGACTGGCTGTGGTCTGGCTTTCTATGACTATGACAACGATGGCTGGGTCGATCTATTTCTAGTGAATGGGTGGAGACTGGAGGGCTTTCCTGCAGGGCAGGAGCCACATTGCCACTTGTTCAAGAATAATCGCGACGGCACGTTCACTGATGTCACGATCGGCTCCGGCCTTGAGATGAAGACTGGATGGGGGCAGGCCTGTTGCGTCGGCGACTTTGATAATGACGGTCACGACGACTTATTCGTCACGTACTACGGGCAGAACGTCCTTTATCGCAACCTGGGAAATGGCAAATTTCTCGATGTCACTCAACAAGCGGGTCTTGTACAACCTGGACCGAAGATCCGTTGGAACTCAGGCTGTACCTTTGTCGACTATGACCGCGATGGACACCTGGATCTATTTGTAGCTAATTACGTCGATTTCGACTTGAAGACTGCGCCACTGCCTGAAGATGGGCCTTGCACTTACAAAGGCATCCTGGTCGCCTGCGGACCGCCTGGGCTGCCTGGTGGAAGAAACATTCTTTACCATAACAACGGCAATGGAACCTTCACGGATGTGAGCGAAAAAGCAGGCATGTGGACTGCTGTAGGCACCTATGGATTGAGCGTTGCCGCATCTGATCTGGACAATGACGGCTGGCCAGATATTTATGTAGCGAATGATTCAGCGCCCGCCACTCTCTACCTTAATCAAAAAGACGGCACCTTTCGCGATATTGCCATTGAAGCTGGTGCCGCCCTTTCCGCAGAGGCCAAACCACAAGCGGGCATGGGCGTTTCTATCGGCGACTACAATCGCGACGGGACACTGGACGTGGTTAAAACTAACTTCGCGGGAGATACTGACTCGCTTTATACCAACCTGGGCGATGCCACTTTCGAAGATCGCACTTATCCTGGTGGTCTAGGCGTGAACACGCGTCTGCTCGGATGGGGTGTGGGGTTTTTCGATATGGATAACGACGGCTGGCTTGACATACTTATGTCCAATGGCCATGTGTATCCCGAAGTCAACTTATCGAAGACGGATCTGAAATATGCAGAGCACAAGTACCTGTACCGCAATCTAAGGAATGGCCGCTTTGAGGAAGTGACGCAGCAAGGCGGCCCCGGCATCCTCGAAAATGCACCAGCACGCGGATGCGCTTTTGGAGACTTCAATAACGATGGCAACATGGACGTTGCGGTGAATTGCATGAACGCGGTACCGCAGCTACTGCGCTGCGATTCAACCATGCATCGCAACTGGATCAAGATCAAGCTGGTAGGAGTGAAGTCAAACAGGACAGGCATAGGCAGCCGCGTTGTTGTGGTCACAAAGTCAGCTGACTCAGCACAGAAGCCACTGGTCCAAGTGGAGGAACTACGCAGTGGTGGCAGCTATTATTCTCAGAACGACCTTCGACTTCACTTCGGCCTCGACCAGGCGCAAAAGGTCGATTCCGTGGAGATTCGCTGGTTGAGTGGTCAAGTAGATGAGCTCAAGAACCTGAGTGCAAATCGCCTTTATGTAATCCAGGAAGGCGGGAAGATACTCAAGTCCGACCCTCTGCAAGCGGCCACTTCAAGAATTTAGGAAAGCCTGTGACCAGATCCATAGCTATAGCCGTAGTTATCGCGGTGAGTGCGCCTCTGGGTAGAGCAGCTTCCGCTAATTGCCCATGGTTTACACAAGGCAGCGCAGCTGTGCTGCTTGGTGGAGAAGTAGTCTCCACGATCAATGCGGGTCAGACCGATTTCGGCACATGCCATTTCTCCCGTAAGGAGGGAAATGCGACTTTCAGCCTAGACATCATGGTGCAGGAGAAATTACCGTCCGCATGCCGGAACGGCAGTGAAAAGCTTGTGGGGATTGGAACAACGGCCTCCGGATGCACCGTGGAGCACTCCAGTGCTTCCCTGGTAGAACAAGTTGATGGACAGGTGCGGGATGTTCGCTTTGTGGCGATTATGTCGATGCGAGATGTGAAGTTGAGCGAGCCACAGCAGGAGGCTCAGCGTAAGCTCTTCCACCAGGCAGCAGAGCAGATAGCCGGGAACTTATTTTGAGTTGCTGGATTGATGCGGGCGATTGGATCTCGGGCTATCTGCAGCTATCAGGGAAGAGCAAAACTGAATAAGTCGGAACCCGAGGCAATGGCTACGTACTGCTTGCCGGATACGGCGTAGCTCATAGGCGAAGCATGCAGGCTTTGGCCGGTATTGAAATGCCAGAGCGATTCACCCGTGAGTGCATCTGCTGCTTCAAAGAAGTCAGCGTCATCTGCGAAAAAGACCAGGCCAGAGGCCGTGCTCATCACCCCGCCCCACGAGTGCGAATCACCGGCCTGCGGATAGCGCCAAGTGAATGACTTAGTCTTCGGGTCAAAGGCCAGCAATACTCTTTCTGTTTTGTCTTCAGGATCGTGGCGGGTGCCGGTTGAGTAGTACTCTGCCCCTTCTTCGAACTTTGCAGGTTTGCGGATATAGACTGAACAATTGTCGACGGCGAGGAAGTAGAAGAGGTGAGTAGTTTCGCTATAAGAGGGTGAGAACCAGTTAGTGGCGCCGACCACGCCCGGACAGATGCGCGTTCCTTCTGCAGTTGGCTGCAGGTCTGATACGACAGGCCGACCTTTTGCATCGATCCCTTTGGCCCAGTTCAGGTTCTTTGCGAACTGGGTGGCGGAGATGAATTTGCCGCTTGTCCTGTCGAGCACATAGATAAATCCATTCCGATTTGCCTCGACAATCAGTTTGGAGGTCACACCTTTGTCGGAGGCGTCCACTAAGACTGGTGTCTCTACACCATCGTAGTCATAGAGATCGTGAGGCGTGAACTGGAAATACCACTTCAATTTACCAGTCTCTGGGTTAATTGCCAGGAGGCTAGAGGTGTAAAGGTCATCTCCAGGTCTGACATCGCCGTCATAATCCGGAGCGGCGTTACCGGTTCCCCAGTAGAGAGTATCCAAGTCCGGATCATAAGTACCAGGCATCCAGGTGGTACCACCGCCGTGGAGATAGCTATCTCCCGGCCAGCTTGAAGAACCATATTCGCCGGGTGCTGGAATCGTCCAGAGGCGCCAGGCAAGCTTTCCCGTAGCAGCATCGAATGCAGCCAGGAAGCCACGCACTCCGTCATCTCCGCCGGAAGTTCCGACAAGAACCTTGTCTTTTACGATGAGGGGAGCGCTGGTGGCGCCGTAGTTCTTGTTCCAGTCAGCATACGCGACATCCCATAAAAGCTGGCCACCCCGCGCATCGAGACAGAGGAGGTGGGCATTGTCTGTCTCCATGTACAAGCGTGTACCGAGCACTGCGACACCTCTGTTGATGTGACCGGATGCATCGTCGACCAATCCACTGGATACTGGTCTCGAGTAATGCCACACAGGCTGGCCAGTCTGTGCGTTGAGTGCATACACGTCGTTGGAAGCGGTCATAAACATAATGCCGTTTACAACTACAGGCGTTGCTTCGAGCACGCCTGGCCCTCTACTATGGAAGACCCATTGCGCCTGCAGATGTGAGACGTTTCGCGGTGTAATCTGTTGCAGACTGCTGTAGCGGCGTCCGCTGTAATCGCCGTTGTAAGAAGGCCATTCGCCCTGTATCGACTTCTGTAGCAGGAGTGTGGAAGAAACATCGATGAATGACTTAGCTGAATCAGTCGACTGAGCACTGACTCCGATGATGGATGCAAGCGTCAGCAAGATTATCGAGATGAGTTTGATGGGCAGCATGATAAATCTAATGGCTGTCTTCACTCGTTGTAATGAATACTTCGCCGAGAGCGCCGCGATCCACACCTTTGTCGTCGATAACATGAATAGACACTCGTTTTACTTTGCTGGCCGAATCGATACTTTTACGGAGTTCAACTAAATCCTGTGGCTGAACGGACTGGAGGATGGTTTCGCCATTTTGTGCGCCATCCTCCCCGTACAACACTGCTTTAAGCCTGCCAGGGAAGAAGACGCCGAAGGTTCCCGTCAACTCAAGTCGGCCGGAGACTATTTTTGCGGAGAGCGGCGTGCCTACTATTCCGGCATCCATGACTTTGGTAAGCCTGGTCGTCATTCTTGAAGGAAACCAGGTTGTATCAAATGTCGAAGTTTGCCCGGCTTCCAGGGTTACCATGGGGCTATTCATCTCCGCCTCCATGTAGTAAGGGATTTTATCTACAGAACCAGGCGATATTCGCGGTTTACCTTCTCCATCTATCTGAACTGTAGGACCATTTTTGTAGAAAATCACTGAAGCTTTGCTGGGGTAATCAGCGGCTGGAAAATAGTGGGTCTTTTCTACCATTGCATAGCGGCTTGTTCCGTCGACGAGCGCTATCCAACCAAGTGCAGAGTCAAGCCAGACTTCACTCTCTATGTATTTCCAATGCAGCCGGAATAAGCCGTCCTTAGTTCCGAAGGAGGGATCGTTCGCAAGCCCATCGCGCACGTGGTAGCCAAGGATATACGAGGTGTGCGGATTGAGGGGAGCAAAGGCCCAGAAGTCCTTATTGAATTGTTTCGGATCGTTCGTGTCGGCGAGGTTGTACTGTGACACCGACTGGACGGACCATGTTATAGAGTGGCCGGTGTAGTTCTTAGTCATTGCGTGAAAGGAAATCTGTGGAGAATCGCTGCCTATGGTAATTTCCCGCGTGTACTGCAGGCCTGTTGGAGGATCTGGGGGACCCTCCAAACGTACACTGCATGTCCCATGATCAGAGAGGATGGTAAAAGCATAAGGAGCATCGTCGAGTGGGGTGGAAGCACCTGTCCAATGCTGCTCATCATCGTTGCCTTCAGGCAGCGGCCAGATCTTGTCGCCGCCATAGTTAATCCAGTCACCGGCAGCTTGTGCCGAAGGAATGAATTTCCCTTTGTAGGCAGGATTCACGAAGAGGTAGGGATGCTTGTCAAACTCGACCTGCATAAGCCTGCCGCCAAGCTGAGGGACGATGGTAAGCCTTACCCAGTCATTTGCCATTTCCTGCGCATCGAAGCCATCGAAACTGGTTTTGTGTATGTGGCACGATGAGGGACTTTGCTGGGAGAGAGCCACACCTACATAATTGAAGATTGCAAATAGACAGCAGACAATTCCGCTCTTCTTCATCCTTGGCGCTCATTCCAAATGGTGGAGTTGTTGTTCTAGGGTTAGTGTGGCGACAGGTACGGGACAAAGCCTTTTGTTTGTGTGTCGATTGTGTATACGGACGTAGTGGCAGTTATGTAGAGCGTTGAATAATCACTGCCGCCCCATGCGAGATTTGCTGGTTGCTCAGGTACAACAATGGTGCCAAGATGATGGCCTGCTGCATCCCACACCCAGATGCCTCGTGGGCCGACGACAAACAGATTGCCTGCCTGATCGACTTTCATTCCATCAGGCACGCCATCCTTTGGAGCTCCCGGCTCTGAGCCGAACACCCTGCCGTTGTGCAAGGTGCCTTCTGCGCCGACGTCAAATACATGGATATCTTTTCGCGTCGAGTCATCGACATACAGCTTCTTTCCATCAGGCGAGAAGGCAAGTCCATTCGGATCTTCCATATCCTTCGTGAGCAACTCGATATTGCGCCCGTGAGCGATCCGGTAGATGCCTTTGAACGGGATTTCCTGCTTCTGGTCTTTTGGCAAGTCCGAGGTTGGATCGGTGAAATAGATCGCGTTGTCAGGCCCGACGACAACGTCGTTTGGACTGTTCAGGCGCTTGCCGTGGTAGTGGTCTGCGATGGTTTCGTAGCTCCTGCCATCGGGTGAGAGTCGAATCACAGCGCGGAGAACACTGGCACAAACAAGCAGGCGATGCTCGTGATCGTAAGTGTTTCCATCGGGATCGCCAAGCGAAAGTACTTCGTGCTTGTCTCCGGTTTTTGAATCTACTTTAAATAACTTGTTGAGCGTCTCGTCACTCACCCAGACGAACCCCGCGGGATCCCAGACCGGTCCTTCTGTGAAGCCGAAGCCGCCGGCGAGCTTCCTTATCTGCGCTTTATGATCTATCAATTTCCAGAAGGCCGGTGATTGCGCCTCCAGTGCAAAGCTCCGATCTTGTGCCATCATTTGGTCAGCAAATAAAGATAAGCTACCCAGTAGCATTGCGGACCAGAGAAGCAGATGAGAGACACGACTTCTAACAAACAATCGTCTACAGCTGATCGATGTGGCTGCCTTCAGGCTATTATTCTTCATCATCCGTCGATTCAGGTCTCTTTGCACCCGGCTGTTTTGCCGCCTCATCGCCACTGTGGACGAGATAGCCCACGAGGTCATCGATCTCTGCTGCACTCAGAAGAGTTCCGTAGTTGGTAGGCATCAGCGGATGTGTACCCCTCTCCACCTTCAGGATGTCTCGTTTGGCGAAGTAGCGGAAGGACCCATCCGAGAACTGCAGAGTCATTGAAAAATTGTCTTCCTGCCGCAGCATCCCGCTGTAGGTGTAGCCGCTTTTAGTCGAGATCGAAAACAGTTTCTTGGAAGCGGCAAGATTCCTGGCGGGATCCAGGATTAATGATCGGATTTCGGATGGTTTGGCATCAGCTCCATAGAAAGACAAGTCGCTGCCAATAAATCCTCCCTTTCCATTTATCATGTGGCACTCAGCGCAGCGGGCCTTTCCGTAGAAGAGGTTCGCGCCGTTATGCGCGTCGCCCGAAACAGTTGCGACGTCTCCATGGCCTTGCAGCTTTCTCAAGTACATGACAACAGCCATGACCTTGTCCTGGCCCATCCAGCTGAAGGCCGGCATACCGGCGCCTGCGATGCCTTTGTTAAGGATTCCGGTCAAATCTGCGTCTGACAGGTGTTGAACCTCAGGGGCGGTTGCTATGTTCGGCGCATGCTCGCCGCCGCGTCCATCGGAGCCGTGACACCCGGCGCAATTTGTTGAAAATAGACTGGCACCGTCGGGTTGCTGAGCAATAAGGCTTGCAGCCGGCAACAGCGAGACAGCGACACAAAACAAGCCGCGGCTCCAAGCCAGATGTCTCCTTTCCCAGAACATTTATTCCCCCCGCTTCGGTCAGTCTAGAACAGGAATTTAAGCGCGACCTGCATGATCCTGGGATTGTTTGCTGTGGTGACATAGCCGAAGCCGCCGTTGCCACTGTTGTTGAAGTTACCCGATGGATTGTTGAATTGCGCGTGGTTAAAGACGTTGAATGCTTCTGCGCGGAACTGTAGCTGTGTGGACTCGGTTATTTTCGTGTTCTTGAGCAGCGCCATGTCGTAATTGTCGAGGCCGGGACCAGAGAAGAACCTTCTCATAACATTACCCACCTGGCCCAACGGTTCTTGCACGAAATAGTTCGGGTTGAAATAAGGCAGTCCCTTACGGGGATTCTTGTTCACGAAGAGATGGCTGCCGTTTGCGGCGTAGCTTGGCTCGTCAATCGAAGCGTTAAAGGTTCCGCTGAGTGAGTTGTCGTCTGTCTCATTCAACTGAACAGGCTCACCCTTTGCGAATGTCGACACTCCAGACAACTGCCAGCCACCGGTAAAGCGGCTTGCGATGTCCCCTTTTCCGATGTAGCTATCGAAGGGGAGATCCAGTGTGTAGCTAATGACCAGATTCTGCGGGACGTTGAAGAAGGACAATGCCCTGCCTTGACCAGGATTATACGGATTCGTAGCATCGAACGAGTCGGAGCCGTTGTCCAACGATTTTGCAAAAGTATAGCCGACCAGAAAATTCCCATACTTTTCCGTATGTTCAAGGCTTATCTGCAAAGAGTTGTAGCTTGAGCTTACGGCAGTCTTCATATAAGGATTGCTGCCGAAGTTAATTCCGAATGTTGGCCGCGTCCCGGCGACTGTCTGTCCGTTAGCAAGGGTGTAGGTATTGTCTTCGCCATAGGGCCCGCAAGGCGTTGATCCCGGCGCCAGGTTTGCTGGATTGCTGAGTTGCAGGCAGAGCGCCTGGTTCGCCGGGTTAGACTCCTCGAATGTCAGGAGCTGACGTCCTACTGTCCCGACATAGCTGACACCAAGAACGGTAGAAGTGCCTAGCTGGCGTTGTATGGACAGCTCGAACTCCTGCACATACGGCATCTTGTTCTTAGGGTAGTAGTAATCGGAACCCGAGATTGGAGTGGCCTGTTGCCAGTTGAAGGTGGTGTCCGGATTCTTGGGCGAAACATTGTTGGGAGGAAAAACGAATGGGAACTTGACGCCTTCGTTGTTTCCGGTGGCCCGATCGATAAAGGGCGAATCGAGAATGGGTGGAACGGGACTGGAGTAGTACAGCCCGTAGGGAGCATCGCCCACTTCTACGAAGCCGGTTGCATCTTCAATCGAGCTATAGAAAATGCCGTAACCGGCGCGGATACTGGTTTTGCCGGACCCTCCTAACACCTTCCCGAGGAATCCGTCATGAGCATCGGGCGCATACGCAAAACCGATACGAGGAGCAAAGTTTCCGTATTTCGTTGGTCCCAGCGTTCTTGGAATGCCAGGGTCACCCGGCACGACAAGTCCCTGCGGTGCACCCGGGAAAGATAAAGACTGCTCACCGGCGACAACGGTCTCCAACTTGTTCTGAGTGTCATACCAGGGTGTCGAGACCTCCCAGCGCAACCCGTAATTGACCGTGAGCGTATGAAGGGCTCGCCAGCTATCCTGTACATAGAAGCCGTAGTACTTACTCCGTGAATCCAGAAGCTGCTGACTGGCTTGCACAAAGCTATCTGGCGCACCGATTAAGTAATCCGCGAAATCAAGGCCGGTCTCCGAGCCATTGAATCCGAACTGGCCGTTATACGCGTCGTAGTTCCTTTCATTGATCTGGTCGTAATGTAGATCAGCTCCGAACTGGACGCTGTGTGTACCTATGATCCTAGTGACATTGTCGATGATCTGGAAGGTGTTGTTGTATTGCCGCAATGCGTCGGGTGGAAGTCCGAAGCTGAAGTTATTGAAGTTCATGGCTGTTACGCCCTCATAGCCTGGGTTAATAGCCGATATGCCGCCTGTGGGATTCCATGGAGTGTTGAAGCCTTGTGATGCAAGCGTGACACCGAGGCCCTGACCGGCCTGCGGAATTCCAGTCTCGTTTACGTCGCGCAGATAGACTAAGCGGAGGTCGTTGACCGTGGACGAATTCAAAGTCGTGGTCAAACCCAGATTCAACATCTGGGCGCGTCCCTGGTTTCCTGCAGAAAAGCCCGGAATATTGACCTGGCTATAGGGATTGACTGTCTGGAACTTGTCCGTGAAGTAGTAGCCGAATAACGCGCCCCAGCGAGTAGTGGTGTCCATACGGACACTACCTTTGTCATCCTTGAGCGTGGAATTGAAGGCGGCCGTTGAGTAGGTGGGGCCCGATGTCGAAGTCCCGTTAGAGAGGGGTATGTATTTGAGTGTGTTGATGGCTACGGGCGACCAGGCGCTGAGAGGTATGACTGCGTTCGGGAAAACACACTGAGCTGAGCTGGTACAACCCTGCGTGTAATAGGGCTCGCCCTGGCTGACAGTATAACCAAGCTTATTTGTCAGGATATTTGCCCAATTGGCTCCATTGACACCGTTACTCGAGCTGGAAAGCGCGGAGGATTGATCGATTAGATTTCCGGACCGGTCTGCATTGGAGGGCACTGGATAATTCTGGGTGGCCCCGACGATCTGACGCGTGCCTTGGTAGTCGGCAAACCAAAATACTTTGTCCTTACGGATTGGGCCTCCCACGACGCCGCCGAACTGATTCTGGATAAATACTCCGCGAGAAGGAGAGAAGTAATTCTTGGCGTCGAGATCCGTGTTCCGCAGGAAATCGAAAACAGTGCCGTGATACTGGTTGGTGCCAGACTTGGTGACGACGTTGATCTGTCCGCCGCTGTAGTTTCCATATTCTGCATTGAAGTTATTGGTGATGATGCGGAACTGTGCGATTGAGTCGAGGTTTGGAATCATTGCGGCGCCATTGTGAACGCCTTCTTCTGCATCTGCACCATTGACCATGTAACCGTTGGAACCCACCCTGCCGCCATTTACCGATTGCGTTCCGTTGCTCTGATCGCCGGATAGAGTGGTGGCGCCCACTCCCGAGGTCGTTGAGTCACTGGTGTAGGGTGATACTCCAGGTTGGAGTGAAAGGAGATTGATATAGGAGCGACCATTCAGCGGCACGGACGTAACCTTTGAGCCCTGGATGACGACGCCCATCTGGGTGCTCTCTGTCTCTACTTTCAGGGCGTCGCTTTTCACTTGCACGGTGTTCGTGATGGCGCCGATGTCTAACTTGATGTCGATGCGGAGAGCCGAGTTCGTATCGATTTTTACGCCTTGTTGTTGGTAGTCGCGGAATCCCTGCTGGGCAACAGCAACAACATAGGAGTCGACGCTGAGGGCTGGAAAACTGTAAAAGCCTTTGGCGTCGGTCACTGCGGCTGTCTCGACGTTGGTGGAGACAGCGGTCGCTGTGACTCGCACACCAGCCATCACCGCGCCGCTTGGATCGGTTACGACTCCGGAGATAGAGCCGGTGATGGCGGCCCATGCGGCAACCGTCAGTACTATCAGCATCAGGAGCGAACTTATTTTGAGGATACGAGTCAAGGGTATTGACCTTTCCATTGCTTCAGAAATCTGAACTTCGACACGAGCCGACATCCAACGTGAAGGAGGCTGTCATTGCCGCATGCAGGCCCGGATGGTCAACGTGGAGGAGGGCAGGGTACCGCGACGATGCGGTACATACCGGACTGCGGCAGCGCTACGTCTGCGTTAGACTTTGCGCGAAGCCATACAGCGACGCATCGGACAATTGTCCTAGACGTGCAGCTTTCCATGGTTTGACGTCGTTCGCAGCGACGAGTGATGGCCTGTTCAGAGTCGTGCGGTGTTGGCGGATCTATCAGAAGGAGTAGAGCGAAGGTGCGCGTCTTCGGCTTTGCTCTTGGTATGATTCACGGATTAATCAGCTACACTTCAGCGTCTGCGTTGGCCGCCGCGCAAGGATACTCTTAGATGACCGATTCGCGTCTCGGATGGAAGTCTCCCAACACATGCAGATGGGATCTCGTAAGTCTTGGCGAAGTGATGTTGCGGCTGGATCCGGGAGAGATGCGGATCCACACGACTCGCGAGTTCAAGGTATGGGAAGGCGGCGGAGAGTATAACGTCGCGCGCAGTATGCGAAGGTGCTTCAGGATGCGCAGCGCAATTGTAACTGCGCTTGCTGACAATCCAATAGGCAGGCTGGTTGAAGATCTGATCCTTCAGGCTGGCGTAGATCCATCCTTGATCCGGTGGTGTGCTTACGATGGCGTGGGGCGGGATGTACGCAACGGGTTGAATTTTGTAGAGCGTGGATTTGGTGTGCGGCCGCCTCTGGGCTGTTCTGACCGCGGTCACACGGCGATTTCTCAGGTCGAAACGGCAGACTTCGATTGGGAAGCTATCTTCCGTGCAGGCGTGAGTTGTCTGCATACGGGAGGCGTGTTCGCGGCGCTGTCGGCTTCTACTCCTGCTGTGGCACTGGAAGCCATGACCCAAGCGAAGGCGAATGGAACATTGATCTCTTACGATCTGAACTACAGGGAATCTTTATGGAGGGCGTTTGGCGGAAACGAACGAGCGAGAACGGTGAACAGTCAACTGGTCAGCAAGGCCGATATTCTTTTCGCCGGGATCGACGACTTTCGCTATCGTTTGAACGTGAACCTGGATGATCTCGACGCAGCGTTGCCTGGCAATAACTACGAAGAGATGTTGCGGCGTGTCGTTGCGGCTTATCCGAATTTGAAGGCTGTCGCGATGACTCTTCGAACTGCTGAGAGCTCCTGCATGCACAGGTGGGGCGCAGTTGCCCTGGTAGCAGGCGACTATGTCGCTGTTGAGGCGAAGGCAATGGAGGTGCTGGATCGTATTGGTGGAGGAGATTCATTTGCGGCGGGGTTTCTGTATGGATTGATGACAGACCGCGATGCTGCGTCGGCGCTCGCGTACGGTGTTGCTCATGGTGCGCTTGCCGTCACAACGCCTGGTGATACCAGCATGGCAACACTTGCCGAGGTTGAGCGCCTGGTTGCGGGCGCTGCAGTAAAGACGCATCGCTGATTGAGAGACACGACTTTGTATAGAGACACATTCAGGTGGATTGAGCGGACTGGCATAGTGCCGGTGCTTCGTGCCAAGTCGGCCGAGGAAGCAATTGCAATTTCACGAGCCATGTACCTTGGCGGCATCGACATTATAGAAGTCACGACTACCGTTCCTGATGCGCTCGGCGTGGTTCGTCAGCTCAAGCAGGAGTTTGGCGGCAGCCTTCTGCTGGGGGCAGGAACAGTGACCACGTTAAACGAATGTCTTTCCCTCATCGACGCGGGCGCAGAGTTTGTTGTAAGTCCCAGCTTTCACGAGGATGTGATTAGGGAAACGAAGCGGCGAGGCAAGCTGATGGTCTCCGGCGCTTTGACGCCGACAGAGATTGTCACTGCGTGGCGAGCTGGTGCCGATATCGTCAAAGTATTTCCCTGCTCTGCTGTGGGTGGTGCTTCCTACCTGCGCGCAATAAAGGCGCCGTTCCCCGAGATTGCCCTGATCCCGACTGGTGGCGTGACACTCGCAACCGCCCGCGATTTCTTGAATGCAGGAGCGATGGCTCTCGGGGTGGGAGGCGATCTAGTCAACTCACAGATGATTAGGGACGGAATGCCGGAAGTAATTACGGAACAGGCCAGAGCGTATCTTTCGATTGTCGCAGCATGGCGGGCCCATCATCATGGGGGTTGAAGGCGGCCGCTAGTTTTCCGAGGTTGAGTTTGTATTTGCGCCAGAGAAGCGTAGGCGACTAGGACAATCGCCTTAGTCGGAAGCCTGCGATGGTTGCTAGATTGGCAGGCAGACGCAATGAGGCTATTCCTGATTGATGGCGGATCAAGTTTTACAACCTCGCGAAGATGCGCGAACGGTCCTAAGCTCACCCACGCCGCGGAGAAGATGGATGTATCTGGAACGCTATACGAGGGTCAGGTTCTTCCTGAGCTTCTGGCTGTTTGTTTTGAGTGGTGTCGCGTTCCTCGATCGAACGAACATCTCGATCGCCGGTCTCCAGATTGCTAAAGAATATGGATTAAGTAATCAGCGGCTGGGCTGGATATTCAGCGCCTTTCTGATTGGCTATGCCGGGCTGCAGATACCCGCCGGCTGGCTGGCTGCGCGATTTGGACCACGGCGCGTGCTCACGCTGGGAGTGCTGTGGTGGGGTGTCGCGACGGCCTTAACAGCGCTGCTGCCGACGGGTTTTTCTCATGCTGTATTTTTGCTCATCGCGATACGGTTCGCGCTGGGCGCGGGAGAAGCAGTTATCTATCCGGCTGCCAATCAGTTTGTCGCCTATTGGATTCCTGTGCGTGAACGCGGCTTTATCAATGGTCTTATCTTCGCCGGTGTGGGCGCCGGCAGCGGCCTAACGCCACTTATACTTACGTGGCTGATCACCCATCATGGCTGGCGTGCTGCCTTCTGGTTCAGCGCGATCATCGGAATCATTGCCGGTGCGGTCTGGTGGCAGTATTCACGCGACACGCCGGAGGAACATTTCGATGTTGGTCCGTTGGAACTCAGCGAGATCCGTGCCGGCCTTATTTCCCGGCCGGTGGTCAGTGTGCCGTCGAGAGCGAGTACCCAGCCAGCCATCTCGTGGAAGGCGATCCTGAGCAGGCGCGATCTTCCCGCACTGGTTGCCGGATACTTCAGCTTCGGGTATGTCGCGTGGATCTTCTTCAGCTGGTTCTTTCTTTATATGGCCCAGGTGCGTGGTTTCGATCTGAAATCCAGTGCGAGATATTCCATGCTGCCATTCCTGTCGATGACGGTCTGCTGCTTGGTGGGAGGGGCTCTCAGCGATCGGCTGACCGGCTTGTATGGTTTGCGGGTCGGACGCTGCGGACTGGCATCGGTCGCTCTTCTCTGTACAGCCGCTTTTCTTGTTGTCGGTTCACGGGTCAGCAGTCCACATCTTGCCGGTCTCATCCTGGCTGGGGGCGCAGGTGCTCTCTATCTTTCGCAGAGCTCGTTCTGGTCCGTTTCGGTGGATATTGCGGGATCGAGTTCAGGCATCTTCTCGAGCATCGTGAACATGGGAGGGCAGATCGGCGGCGCGCTGACTGCTTCGCTGACGCCCTGGATCGCGCAGCGGTTCGGCTGGACGACTTCTTTTGCGCTGGCGGCCATTCTGGCCGTGTGCGGGGCAGTCTGCTGGATGACGGTGCATCCTGAGCGGCCGCTGGATGCAGATACCGCGATCGCGTGACGACATGCGATTGGAAAGTGTTGCGCGGTTTGGCAATCTGTGTTCGCCTAGACGTCAGAGTTGACCGAGCGCTTCCATTTCGTGGCTTCGCAGCTTCGTCGTCGTACAAGACATTTGTACAACGAGAGCTTTTTGCTGCGGCCAGCTTGGTCGACGGGCTTCTTGCTTCGGGTTCCCGCCCTGCTGCTTCCGATCACAGCATGCCGCTCGGCTTTCAGTCTCGCGAGCGATCTGAGAGTCAACTCTCTGCATAATGCTTCTGCTCTAAGCGCCCAACTAGACGAACTGCCAGCGCCGTTACGACACTCCTACGTGGAGTTTGGCTTGTTGCTGCTGATATTGCTGATCGGCATGCACTTGCTGCGCCGTCGCATCCAGGCAATGAAGGGGAGGATGGGTGTTGTGCTGGAAGAGCGCAACCGTATCTCCCGCGAGTGCCACGATACGCTGATGGCAGGACTCGCGGCGATTTCGTGGCAACTGGAAGCAACGACAAAATTGTTCCACGACAGTGGCAGCGAGAACACACCGACGGCCAAGTCATGCGAGTTGGCTCGCAGTATGGTTGCGCATTGCCAGGCAGAAGCTCGCCGTATCATCTGGGATCTGCGCGGCACGGATGAGATCACGAATATCCTGTCCCATGCGCTCGGCCGGGCGCTCGACTCGAATACGCCGCACGGCGGGTGCAAGATTACGTTCGCCGTGGAAGGCAATGAGCTGCCACTTGCGCCAGGATGCGTTCATCATCTTGTATGTATTGGCCAGGAAGCGGTGTCGAATGCCGTTCGTCACGCCCAACCCTCGCATGTCCTTGTGCTGCTCAAGTATGACGATGAAGGATTGAGCCTCTCGGTTCATGACGATGGATGCGGTTTCCAGAGTACCGAAATGAGTGCGTCGAGCTACGGACATTTCGGCATACCGGTGATGGAAGAACGGGCACGCAAGCTGGGTGGCACGTTGCGGGTGCAAACGTCTGCAGGCGCCGGTACGGAAGTCACTGTTAAGCTTTCCTTTCCTGACATGCGCGAACGTATTCAGCAAGAGCAGCATGTTATTCGCTGGATTGGTGTATGAAGCAGATTGGCGTGTTGTTAATAGAGGATCACTTCCTGGCGCGGATTGCCTTGCATTCTGTGCTCTCCGGCCATCCCCAGATAAGTGTTGTAGGCGAAGCAAGCGACGGCGAGGCCGGCATTGCCATGTACCGGTCTCTGCGTCCGGATGTGCTTGTACTGGACCTGCGGCTTCCGCGCATCAGCGGCTTTGACGTAATTAAGCAGCTACGCGCCGAGTTTCCTACTGCGCGGATTGTTGTTCTCTCCAATTACCAGGGCAGCGAAGATATCTACAACGCTGTCCGCAGCGGAGCGATGGCGTACCTCACAAAAGATGCCAGCGGCGACGAGCTGCTGAGCGCGATTGAGAGCGTACATCGCGGACTGCGGTATCTGCCGCATGCAGCACTTGATCGGCTGGCGGAACGCATGCACTCGGGAGAACTTACGCCGCGGGAACATTCGGTACTCGCGTGCATCACGCAGGGACATAGTAATCGTGAGATCGCGAACAAGCTTGGCATTGCGGAGAAGACTGTGCGCATCCATGTGAGCGCTGTTCTGGATAAGCTGGGAGCGCGCGATCGCACGCAGGCAACTATCTACGCATTGCAGCGGGGGCTGGCCCGCCTGGAATGAGCTGCGGGCATGTTCTAGGACAATTGACCTAGAAGCGGGACAGGCTGTCGCCCGATGACAGGCTGGCTGCAATGAGATGGAATACCTGCAATAGAAGTTCCTTGCCGCAATCGCCTCCTATCGATTAACAATCCCATCGCGCAGATACACAGGGGGAGACACTCATAACGGTTCTTACCATCAAGTAGCTCTGAACCGTTCGCCAAGAAAGGCCTCAACGATTCGGAGACAGGTTGAATGACAAGCTTCCATCCACAGCATGGCATCTCTCAAGGTTCAACTAGAACGATCTGCACCAACTGACTTGGCTTCACCATCAAGGGAGTTCGTTATGGCATTGCATCCAGCACCGAGATCCGGGCCAGAACCAGGAAGGATCAAGCTGTTCCTCGGAACGCTGGCGCTGTTGTTGCTCGGATTGATGCTGCTGACAAAGGGATTGCGTGCCGATTCGCCGTTGACTGTAGCCGAATACAAGGCAGATCCTGCGCTGATGCTGGAAGCGTATCGCCATGTTGAGGCAGCTTCTGTTTCCGACGCACTGGAGCAGGCGCTCCACGAGAAGCATTACATGTCTCACCGCATGCAATCTATCTTTCCGACGAAGTTCGCGGGGCGTGCACTTACTGTGAAGCTGGTCAAGCAGGAGAACCATGATCCTGATGCTCTCGGCGGGATGCTGAAAGCGATCGATAGTGGAGCTCCCGGTTCCGTTTACGTCATGCAGGTCGAGGATGGCGCCGATATTGCCGGCATGGGAGGCCTGATGGGAACAGCCATGTTCGCCCGTGGATTCGCAGGCGCAGTCATCGACGGAGGCGTACGCGATATTCCGCAGCTGAAGCGAATAGGTTTTCCGGTGTACTCGACAGGACCTGTGCCTTCGACATCTGTATCTCACTACCGGTTCGGTGCAGCGAATGTTCCCATCGCATGCGATGGTGTGACGGTTGCGCCGAATGACATCGTGGTCGCCGATCAGGACGGTGTTGTGGTGGTACCCCAGGAGCATGCGGCTGAAATCCTGATCCTCGCGCAGAAACTCGACAACAGTGAACATTCCATGTATCCGTTCATTGAGAAGTTCCGCTCCATCGTGGAGGCGGTAAAGCAGTTCGGACGAATTTAGAGAGCAGATTCATGCAGCGGTGCTGTCAGTGTGGTCGGGCGCAACGGAAAATCAAGGAGCAATTGAAAATGGAAAAGCAATCAAGACGAGGACTCCTCAAGAATGCCGCGGCAGCAGCAGCGGCAGCCACTGCCGTGGCAGGGGCTGGAGCAGTGATGGGGACCACCAGTGCGTCTGCGCAGGTGACAGGCAAGCTGGAGAAGAAAGCGCACTCCGCGAAGGCGAATGCGGACAATGCTCCGGGGGCTGCACCACTCTTCTCCAGTGCTGTCTCCTACGGCAACCTGGTGTTCCTGTCCGGCGTTGGCTATCACGAGAAGGCAACGATTGAAGAGGCTACGAAACATGTGCTGGACGAGCTTGAGCAAAACCTGATCAGTGCCGGCTCCTCGATGGAGAAAGTACTGAAGGTGAACGTTTATCTGAACGACATCAAGGACTGGGCAAAGATGAACACCGCTTATGCGGGAAGGTGGGGCAAGATTCCGCCGGTACGCACAACGATTGCGCCAGCCGGCGGTATTCCCGGCGACTCCATGGTTGAGATCGACCTGATCGCATACATCTAGTCGGATCATCGGCTGTATAGCGAAGTTGTTCTCACGTCCGCAACAAACCCTGAGCTCTGTTTGCTAGAGGAACTTCTTCATGCCTTTCTTACGCGCGAAACGCTGGTCCAGACGAGATGTTCTGAAGCAATCGGGAATGTTGTCTGCGGCGGGAGCTATCAGCACTCTTTCGCCGCTCGCAGCAAGCGCATCAAGCCCGAGCCTGCCAGAGACGGCGCGAAAGAGCATCACTCACCAAGGCACGCTTGAAGACAATCTCTTCACGCGGATCGGAGTGCGACCGCTCATCAATGGTCGCGGGACCTATACGATCATCAGCGGCTCGCGATCGCTGCCGCAGGTGAAGCAGGCGATGTACGACGCTTCTTTCTACTTCGTGCAAATGGACGAACTGATGGATGCAGTCGGCAAGCAATTAGGCGAACTTACTGGTGCGGAGTGGGGTATTGCGACGACTGGTTGCGAGGCGGCTATCTGTGTGGCCACGATTGCGTGTATTGCCGGCACCGATCCGGAGAAGTCCCAGGCGTTGCCGTATATCAAGGCAAGAGACCAGGTCATCATTCCTAAACACTCGCGCAATCCGTATGACTTTGGCATTCGGATGACTGGAGTCGAGCTCATCGAGGTGGACTCGGCAGAAGAGCTGCAGTCGAAGATAAGTCATCGGACGGCGATGATTTATATCCTCTCGAGTCCTGCTGCAGAGAAGGGACCTTTGAGTATCCCCAGCATCTGCGCCGTGGCGAAAGCGAAAGGTGTTCCTGTCTTTGTCGATGCGGCAGCAGAGGAGCCGTTGAAGCCGAACATCCATATTCAGAATGGCGCTACTCTCGTCGGATACTCTGGCGGCAAGTGTATGCGCGGACCGCAGTCATCCGGCATGTTGATTGGGCAGAAGGATCTTTGCCGGGCTGCTTTCTTCCAGGCTGCGCCTCACCATAATTATGGTCGCGCGATGAAGTGCAGCAAGGAAGAAACGATGGGCCTGCTTGCTGCCGTGCGTCAGTGGTACAAGCGCGATCATGATGCAGAGCAGAAGGAGTGGCTCTCCTGGCTTCAGCACATAGAAAGCCGTGTGAAGACTCTTCCTTCGGTCACGACAGAATATCTGCAGCCGGAAGATCTCTCGAACCGTGCCCCGAGCCTGCGTATCCACTGGGATGCAAACACGTTGAAGATTACCGGGACCGAGCTGGTTGCGCGCATGGATGCAGGCAGCCCGCGCATCCTTGTGGATGGCGGTACCGGCATTCGTCCAACAAAGATGGCGAGTTCCATCACCATCATGCCGTACATGATGGATGCAGGCGATGAGCATGTGATCGCTGAAGCCATCGTCGAAGGTCTGACGCATCCGGAACACTACCAGGATCCTACGATTCCTAACGGCACACCCAATGAAGTTCATGGTAAGTGGGTTGTCTCTGTTCAATATTCACGCGGAGTCGGAGAGCAGCACTTTACGCTCGAGCAATCTGGAAACTCTCTCGCCGGCATGCAGAATGGCGAGCTCTACACGGCGCCTCTTAGTGGAAGCGTTCATGCCGACCAGGTGGAGCTGAAGTCCGAGATGCAGGTGAGCGGGAACGTGATTCCCTGGACCTTCAGAGGTTCAGTGCAAAGCAACAACATGCAGGGTTCCGTGAGTATGGGCGAATACGGCCAGGCAATGTGGACTGCCGTCCGCGCTTGAAGAAGTCCGCGCAATTTTTTGTAGACTCTGCAGGATGACGATGACGGCGCCTGGTCTTCTCGCCAGCGAACAAGGAAGGAATACCCATTGTCCGATGAACACGTAACAAGCACGAGCGACCGGCGATCCTTCATGAAGTTAGTGGCTGCGGCTCCTCTCTTTGCAGCTATGGGGAAGCGCAACGTCGCTGCGGCGATGGCCTCTACAATCAGGCCCGCTATCAAGCGCTCTTTCTCCGACAACATCTACACACGCATTGGCGTGCGGCCGCTGATCAATGCCCGGGGCACGTGGACCTATCTGAGTGGCTCACTGGAGCTACCGGAGACTCGGCGAGCTACCGAAGAAGCCTCGAAGTATTTCGTTGATCTGTTCGAGCTACAGGAAGGTGCCGGTCGCTACCTGGCGAAGCTTTCAGGAGCTGAGTCGGGGATCGTGACTTCGGGTTCCGCAGGCGCCATGGCTCTTGCAACCGCTGGCTGCATCGCCGGCACGGATCCAAAGAACGTGTGGCAGTTGCCAGACACGACCGGCTTGAAG
>CAZZUX010000015.1:0-47234 GCA_964657395.1 uncultured Ktedonobacteraceae bacterium | reverse complement strand
CCGGTGACCTCTTCCATGCCATGGAAGCGCGCTCCCAGCTGCGCCACAGGCCCACATTGGAGGACTCTGGTTATTCTCCTTGAGTAAGATGGATTCGTCAAACTTTCGCGGCAGCTAAGGCTTCCGCAACAATCCGGATGTGGAACGCATCTGCCTATGACATCGACTCAATCCTGGAAGGATCAACCTTTGCTTTCTGCCTCCCCTCTTACGAAACCTTCTGAGCCCCGCACCCGTTGTGGTGCGCATGCGAACAAAGCTCTCCTCCCTGTTGCTTCCCTGCTTATCGTTACCTTCTTCGCTGCCGTCAGTCGTCCTGTCCTGGCACAGGAGACTTCGCAAACGGCCCAGGCTGCTGCTCCCCAGCTGGCGATGACAGATGCACTCAACACACTGCAGCCTCTGCTGGCCGAGGTGAACAGCGCATTGTCATCTGTGGATGCGCGGCGATGGAAGGCACCGGGTGATGTGCGTGACCAGACAGCTTCGGATATCCAGTCCATCCAACGCGACCTGAATGGCACACTGCCTGGACTGCTGAGTACTGCACAAAGTGCACCCGGGTCGATTGCTCCGGCATTTGCGGTTTTCCGTAACATCGATGCCCTGTATGACGTCCTGCTTCGCATTACCGAGACAGCGACACTGGCAGGCTCGCAGCAGGAGGCGACAAAGCTGGAGCAGGTGCGCAGCGATCTGCAGTCGCGGCGCAGTCAATTGGGGACTGCGATTCTTAGCTCGGCGACAGCCCAGGATGCGAACGTAACAAACCTGCAGGCCTCACTGCGTGCAGCAAATAACGCGTCGGCTGCGGCGGCTCCGAAGAAGATTGTGGTGAATGACGGTCCGGACAGTGCCGCGAAGCCGGTTAAAAAACGCAAGCCCGCGGCCGCAACCAAACCAGCAGCACCAGCGCCACCAACAACGCCACAGTAGGACTGGCAGCAGTTACGGGAACCCTGACAGCCCAATCAGTGTCTAAGCTGACAGACGGTAGAAGCACAGATCTGTAGCGCGTGGACGTGGGGCAGTTACGAGCAGGTGTGCCCTTCGCGCAGAGAGCTCGTCCGCGCGCGACAATGGCGGCTTCTTCCTGATAGTGTTGTGAGGAAATCTGGATGCAGGCAGGGCTAGCATTGGGGAATCTTGCAAGCGCGATCGGAATCAGGCAGGAAGAAGCTGCCATCATCGCCGAGTTGAAGGCCGGCTCGGAGACGGCGTTTGCCTGGCTGGTCGGGCAGTACCATCAGCCAATTTATTCGCTCATTGCCCGTACGATCCAGGATCCTGCCGAAGCAGCAGACCTGACCCAGGAAGTCTTCGTAAAGGTGTACCGCGGCATCGGCAGCTTCCACGGAGACAGCAGTCTGCGTACCTGGATTTACAGGATCGCCCTGCATGAAGCCTCGAACCAACGACGCTGGTGGGGCCGTCACAAACGCCAGGAAATCACCATGGAAACAGAATGCGGTGAGAATGAGGATGGTGGCGGACTGTTCATCAAGGACACATTGGTCGACCGATGCGATTCTCCTTACGACGCTTGTGCGCAGGAGGAAATCCGTTCCCTTGTGGAACAGGAGATTCGCAAAGTACCAGAACCTTTTCGCACCGTTGTCGTGCTGCGGGACATCGAAGGTTTCGGGTACGAAGAAATTGCAGAGATTCTTAGTACGAACCTGGGCACAATCAAGTCGAGATTAATGCGTGGCCGCGCTCATCTTAAGCAGCACCTGGCGCCTTACATCACAGGCGCCGTCAAACGGCCGAACGCGAAAGCAGAGAGCACCACTACCGCAGAACCGATGATGGCAGCGAGGAGGGTTGCAGCACGATGACGACAGAGACTTTTTCCAGTACATGCCGCCAGATGCGCAGCCAGTTCTCCGGGTACCTGGATGGAATTGTTTCCGGCAAGGTAATGCAGCAGATTGCGAGTCATCTCGAGGGCTGCGCTCCTTGTTCTTCCGAGTTCGAGGGATTGCGCACGACACAGAGTCTGCTTGGCTCAATCGGACCTGCCAAGGCTCCGGAGGATCTTGCGCTGCGTCTGCGCGTGGCTCTATCCCAAGCAGCAGCACAAACGCCTCAGGCCAAAGTTGACCGCTGGAAGATCCAGTGGGCAGATGTTTACAGGCCCTTTGCCCTACGTGCCACTGCCGGCTTTGCAAGTGCACTCTGCCTTATTGGAACAGTCGCGATGCTAGTGGGTATGTTCGCCTCTCCCACAGCTGTCGAAGCACGCGACGAACCCTTCTATTTTGCATCGGGACCACGTTTTCTTTATACGTCGCTCGAACCGGATACACCGATCGGCAATCCTGATCAGCCAGTCATCGTCCAGGCTTACGTAAACGATATCGGCCGGGTTTATGACTATCGCGTGGTGTCGGGTGAGATTACTCCCAGGTTGCGCATGCAGCTGGATAACACCATGCTGTTCAGCCTGTTTGAGCCTGCACGCAGCTTTGGTGAGCCGGTACGCGGGACCGTTGTCATGTCCTTCTCAGGTGTCGCTGTCAAAGGTTGATCAGGCCGAATCGAAACGGCCTACAGAATACAGTTGCTTCGTCATCGACACCTTTTGCTTACAGTTCTCTACTCAGCCGGCACTTAGCCGCGAAGAGAATGCAGTCGCACGCCGATGACGATGGCCACCATGCAAAGGCAGTTCGTCAGCATGAAGTTGAGAAGGAATAAGCCGAGCTTGCCCTGGTGCCAATAGTCCATGCTCTCGTACGCAAAGGTGGAGAAGGTGGTGAGAGCACCGCAGAATCCTGTTACCAGCAGCAACCTGGAGCGGTCGTGATCCTGATCTGACGTCCAGGTAAGAATGTAGCCGGCCATCAAGCATCCAACCAGGTTGACAGCAAGTGTCCCCCATGGAAAATCTGTCTCTCTGCCCAGTAAGTGAGAGTAATGGATGGTGAGAAAACGGACGATGCCGCCGAGCATGGCTCCGGCTGCGACCAGAAGAATGTTTTGAAGCATGCAAGCTCCTACCAGAAGAGAATCGGTAGGAGTTATCAGCCGTGAGGCGGTTTATGACCAGGCGAACTCCATCGCCCATCGTCATTATATAGCGGCTACATGTTGTCATCCAGCAAGTGCTTACCTTCAAAAACTGTGTTCAAGTTTGCAAGGCTCAGCCGTTGACACGCCTTGACGATAGATGAAACGCTAATGTGTTTTGAGGAATCTGCCATGGCCATTGAACTCGACCGCGCGCCTGAAGCTGAACTAAGCGCGGCAAAACCATACTTCATCAATCAGGATTGGCGTGCCTATACAGCGGACCAGCATGCGGTGTGGAAAGAACTCGTAAGCCGATGTATGCCAGTGTTGGAGCAGCATGCCTGTTCGGAATATCTGGATGGATTTGAGCAGATCGGCCTTAAGAAAGATACGATTCCTGATCTGGCAGCCGTGAGCCGTCGGCTTGGACCGCGTACTGGGTGGCAGGCTCGACCCGTGAGCGGCTACCTTCCCGCACCTGCATTTTTCGCCATGATTGCCAACCGGCAGTTCCCTACGACAACGACCTTGCGCGGACGCGATTCCCTCGATTACATACCAGAGCCAGACATCTTCCACGATGTGTTTGGACATGTTCCGATGCATGCTCATCCAGTATTTGCCGACTTCCTCGCGCACTACGGCCAGGTGAGTACGCAGCTGACGGATGAGCAAGACCTGGTGCGAATGGGCCGCCTTTTCTGGTTCACAGTTGAGTTTGGTGTGATCCGCCAGAATGGAGAGATAAAGTTATACGGCAGCGGGCTGATCTCTTCGCATGGTGAAGGTCAGTACGTGATAGATGGCGGTCCGGAGATTCGTGAGTTCAATCTTGACAGGGTCTTCGAGCATGACTTCAGCATTTCGGAAATGCAACCGATACTGTACGCTGTGGAATCTTTCGAACAGATTTACGAAGCCACCAAGGAAGCCGAACGTCGACTCGGCTGAACCTGACAAAAAGTACGTGAGAGGGCTGGCTTAACCGCCAGCCTTTTTTGTTTAGTTTTCCACGCACTTCAGGCTATGCACCAGCTTCGGTGCACGTTGACTTGCTATAGGTGGTCGGTAGTATTCTTGACCATCAAGGGCGAACAAAAGGCGAATATATGGCAGCCAACTCTAGAAGCGCGATGCTGAAGCAGGAGATTGAGGCAAGGTTGTCGGCGCGCATTCCCTCTGCTCTTTCGCCGCAGCCTCAGCAGGCGCCCCGGTTACTGAGCCTGGGAATACCGGAAGTAGACGAGTTGATTGGCGGCGGTTTGCCGCTGGGCGGAATTACAGAGTTCAGCGGGCCACGTGGTTCAGGCCGAACATCGCTGGCCTACGCTGCGCTTCGCTCGGCTGGCCAGGAAGCAGCCTGTGCGTATATCGATGCACACGACACGCTTGATCCGCATAGTGCCGCTGCAGCGGGTGTGCAGTTATCCAATTTGTTGTGGGTACGTTTTCCTGGTGTTGAAGAAAGACCAGCTCGTCGCCGGGTCGGCAGTACTGCATCCTCGTCTTCGGACTATTTACGCCGTATGAGCCAGGCCGGGCGGTATGGGCACCATCCGCGTACAGAGACAAAGGGGATGGATGCGGCGTTGGTGAAGATGTTGGAGCAGAAGGCAGAGGCGAGGATGCAGAAGGCTGAGGGAACGCCAGGTTATCCCAACCAGCGGATGAGTCTTGCTGCGGCCTCCAAAGAGCAGATTGCTTATGACCATTTCAATGCTCGCCGGGCAGATGAGTCTGATCCACTCCGTCAGCTGGATCGGATAGCGGCCGAGGAAGCGCGAGTGCGAGCTGCGTCTTTGCGGGTTCAGACGATGCAGGCTAATCGAGTTGAGAAGCCATGGAGCCGTCTCGACAAGGTGATTCGCTCGACAGACCAGGTACTCCAGTCAGGAGGGTTCCGGATTGTGGTGCTGGACCTGGCATCTACTCCAGCAGAACAGGCGCTGCGTATTCCATCAGCGACATGGTTTCGGTTTCGCCGGGCTGCACAAGAGGGTGATGCGATTCTACTGCTGCTTACCCAGGAGCCATGTGCCCGGTCGAGTGCCAGTTGCGTGCTGGAGTGCTCGATGACTGGGATAGCAGAATCAAAGACCAGTGTACTTACTGCTATCTCATATAGTGCTGAAGTCTCACGTCAGCGGCAGGCACATGAATTTTCCAAAAAGGCGCCAGGACGTGTCGCGAGCTGGACAGCTACACCCGAATGGATGCGTTCGGGTTCGAGATAGCCATGAAGTATGCCGCTGTTTACATTTCGGAATTTCCAATCGCTGCCTGGTTGCGAACACAGCCTGAAGCCAGTCGACAACCTGGAGTCATCCTGGAAGGAAATGCACCTTTTGAGCATGTGTTCTCAAGAAATCATGCGGCGCAGCAGCGGGGGATTGCGCACGGTATGAGTAAGGTACAGGCAGAGACATGTGGGCAGGTTTGCTTTCACAAGCGATCTTTAGTCAAAGAGGCCGAAGCCTTTGCAGACCTTATCAAGGTAGCTGAAGGATTTTCGCCGCGTATAGAAGCAGTGGCTTCCCCGGCTCATGATTATGAGGGCGCCGGTTCACCTTCAGCCTGTATTTTGCTGGACCGCAGCGGTACAGATAAGTTGATCGGAACTCCGGAGCAATATGCTGCCAGGATCCATAACTCTTTAAAGACAGCTGGCTTTCAGGCGAATGTGGCAACAGCTGATAATGCAGAGTCCTCCATCCTGCTGGCTAAGAGTTATGAAGGTATTACCTGTCCCAGCAAGGATCAGATACAAAAGCATCTTTACTGCCTGCCAGTATCCTGCTTAAGAGCAGATGACAACATACTTGCCATATTTAAAAAGTGGGGTATTCGAACACTTGGGCAATTAACGGAGTTGCCCGAGACTGCGCTGATCAGCAGGATTGGTCAGCAGGGTAAGAGATTGCAGCAGGTCGCACGAGGTGTAGCAGAGCATCTGCTGATTGCTGAAGAGCCCGCCTTTACCTTGTCCAGCAGAGTAGAGCTGGATAGTCCTGTGGAACTGCTGGAATCACTTTTATTTATTGTCTCGCCTATGCTGGAGCAGCTGATTCGCATGGCAATGGATCGAGCAGGCGCTTTGCGCAGCATTACTATCGAGCTTGTACTCGAGAAGGCTGCATCGCATTGCTGCACGGTTCAACCTGCACTGCCTTCCAGTAGCCGCGATTTGTTACTTAAATTGCTGAACCTGCAATTGCAGGCTCAACCACCAACAGCTCCGATTTTAGGTGTAACTCTCACAGCTGAATCGGCTCGGCCACAGACAGCCCAGCGTGGATTGTTCCAGGCGCAGTTTCCTGATCCCGACAAGCTTGATCTGTTAATAGCACGACTCCGCTCAATCGCTGGACAGGATTCTGTGGGCACTCCCGCCTTACAAAATAGTTATTGTCCGGATGAATTCGACATCACAACCTATAAACCTGGGACCGTTCTCGAAGTCGCGACTGATCGTATTTCACGGCTTGCTTTACGATGCATACGACCTGCGCCATGCGTACAAGTTAATTTACGAGACGGAATTCCAAGTGCTGTGTTCTGGGAAGGCTTTCGGATGCCTATAGCAAGGGCTTCAGGCCCATGGCAGACGAGTGGCTACTGGTGGGAAGCTCGATATTGGTACAGGGACGAATGGGATGCAGTGATTACTTATCCCAGCTATGCTCTTCGTCTCCAGCATGACTATGCATTGAATCAATGGTCGATAGCAGGAGTCTATGACTAAGCCTGCTACTCAGTATGTAGAGCTACATGCACGATCTGCGTTTTCTTTTCTAGAGGGGGCGTCACTTCCTGAGGCCATGGTGCAACAGGCAGCCAATCTAGGGATGCCAGCTTTGGCTATCCTGGATCGCGATGGTCTGTATGGGTCCCCGCGCCTGTATATGAAGGCAATTGAGCATGGTATGCGTGCGCATATTGGTGCTGAAGTTTCAGTGACTGAGTTCGGTAGCCAGGCGACTCCACCGACATGGCAACCACACACATTTCCAGACTATCCTGTGCGCTTATCCCTGCTGTGTGAATCGCAGACTGGATATCGCAACCTTTCGCAACTGATTACCAGCTACAAGCTGCAGCAGAAGACGAAGGGGGACGGTATAGCGTCCTTGAGAAAAGTGCAGCAATTTTCAGAAGGCCTGGTTTGCCTGACTGGCGGCGAGGAAGGTCCCCTGGCTGCTGCACTGCATCGAGGTGGCATGGAAGAAGCCCGGCGTACTCTTCAATGCCTGGTGGAGACGTTCGGGAACAATAATGTCTATCTCGAGCTACAGCGTCATCGGTTCCGCGAGCAGGAGGTTCGCAACCAGGCGGCCCTGGATCTGTCACATGAGTTCCATTTGCCAGTTATTGCCACGAATGGCGTGAACATGGCAACGCCGATAGAGCGTGAGGTACTGGATGTCTTAACAACAATCCGGCATCATACTTCGCTTGATCAGGCAGGACTGTTGCTGCAGAAAAATACAAACAGGCATCTGCGCACCGCTTCAGAGATGTCTGCATTATTCCATGATCATCCGCATGCAATTGCTGAGACAAAAGCTTTGTCTGACCGGCTTCAGTTTGTGATGAAAGATATGGGCTATCAATTCCCTCTCTATCCGATACCGGATTCAGAGACCATGGACACCTTTCTTTATAAGAGGACTATGGAGGGGGTTGCGAACCGTTACGGCTGCAAAGCAAACAGAAGTCTGCGCAGACGTGCGGAGCAACAGGTAGCGACAGAGCTGAAGTTAATTGCCAAGCTTGGACTTGCAGGATACTTCCTGATTGTGTGGGATATTGTTGAATTCTGCCGCAAACGAGGAATCCTAGTGCAGGGCCGAGGTTCGGCTGCTAATTCTGCAGTCTGCTATGCGTTAGGAATTACGGCTGTCGATCCAGTAGGCATGGAACTGCTGTTTGAGCGCTTTCTATCAGAGGTGCGTGGAGAGTGGCCGGATATTGATCTTGATCTACCTTCCGGCGACGACCGTGAAGCAGCTATCCAGTATGTATACGAGCGTTATGGCCAGCTTGGTGCGGCCATGTGCGCCAATGTAATTACCTATCGAGGCAAGTCTGCTGCACGCGAAGTGGGTAAGTCACTGGGCTTTGATGCGGATACTCTGACACGGCTGACGAGGCTGGTGGGCTCATGGGAATGGAAGGGACCTACTGACTCCATGGAGCAGCAGTTCCGTGCTGCCGGTTTTGACCTGACACATCCGCGCATAGCCAAGTATCTTGAGCTTACAATCCGTATGCTTGATCTGCCGCGACACCTTGGCCAGCATTCCGGCGGAATGATTATTGCTCAGGGACAGCTTGCCTCGGTGGTCCCCATTGAACCGGCAAGCATGCCAGGCCGCAACGTGGTGCAGTGGGATAAGGAAGACTGCAGTGACATGGGGCTGATTAAAGTCGACCTGCTTGGACTGGGCATGATGGCCGTGCTTAAGGATTGCACCAACCTGATTCCCCAGCATTATGGCGAGAAAATTGAAATTGCTCAGATCCCTCATGAAGATCCCAGGGTGTATCAATCGCTATGCCGCGCTGATACTGTCGGCCTGTTTCAGGTCGAGTCGCGTGCGCAGATGGCTTCGCTTCCACGTAATAAACCGGATCGGTTTTACGACATAGTTGTGCAGGTTGCCATTATTCGCCCGGGTCCGATCGTCGGCAAGATGATGCATCCTTACATGGAGCGCCGGCAAGGCCGCCAGGAGGTGACGTATCCTCATCCGCTGCTGATACCAGTGTTAAAGCGCACGCTCGGTGTGCCGCTGTTTCAGGAACAGCTGCTTCGGATGGCAATGACGATTGCTGATTTTACCGGTGGAGAAGCAGAAGAACTCAGACGTGCACTTGGCAGCAGGCGATCCGCGGACAAGATGCGTGCGTTAGAGGCAAAGCTGAGAACCGGCATGAACAAGAATGGTGTGGGCACAAAGGCACAGGAAGAGATCATTCAGTCCATTAGTTCCTTCGCACTGTATGGTTTCCCGGAGTCGCATGCAGCGAGCTTTGCACTGATTGCGTATGCAAGTGCATGGCTCAAGTTCCACTACCTTGGAGCATTTACGGCTGCGATCCTCAACAACCAGCCGATGGGTTTTTACTCTGCTGCGGTACTTGTGAAGGATGCTCAACGGCATGGGTTGAGGATTAAACCGGTAGATGTACTTCGGTCAAGATGGGATTGCACCCTTGAGCGCGAAAAGGACGATTCGCTATCTCTGCGTCTCGGGTTGCGCTACGTGCGGGGCATGCGGCAGTCTGCAGCCGTAGAGCTGGAAACTGCAAGAGAACTTAGACCTTTTGCTTCGATCGATGAATTGGCTCGACGAGTTGCGTCGCTTACACGTGCTGATCTGACGACGCTCGCAGAGGTAGGTGCCCTGAATTCACTTGGCGTCAAAGTGCATAGAAGGGATGCGCTTTGGCAGGTGCAGCGTGCAGGCCGCAAAGCAGGGCCATTGCTTGAGAGTGTCGATACAGATTCGATGGAAGAAGATCCATCCTCACCGCTGAAGGAAATGAACATGGAAGAAAGGCTGGTTGCCGATTATGGAGGAACAAGCGTAACAGTTGGCAAACATCCGATGGCATATTACCGCAGGCAGTTGCAGAAGATGCAGATATCCAGTGCCATTGATCTGCGTAGTCTGCGCCATGGCACGACAGCCCGAATTGCTGGCTGTGTGATCGCGCGACAACGGCCTGGAACCGCACATGGGTTCATCTTTCTTTCCATAGAGGATGAGACCGGGATAGCAAATGCCATTATTGATCCAGACCTTTATGAGAAACATCGATCATTGATCACGTACGCTAAGTTTCTGAAGGTGGAGGGAGCACTGCAGAACATTGACTCTGTGATTCATGTGCGAGCCAGGCATGTGGAAGCGCTGAAGATAACAGCTGCTTCGACACAGTCGCATGATTTCCATTGACCCTGCCATGCGAGTCCCAAATCATTGACGCGCTCGTAGCGGATTGATTTCGCGCTTATAGCGCTCTTGCCATGGGACGATAGAGTGTAGATAGAACAGCTGAGGAGAGATCATGAGCATTGCGACCAAGAGCGGCGACACTGGACAGACGGGACTAGTGGGCGGAATACGCGTTTCGAAGTCTGACCCGCGAGTCGAGTCCTACGGGTCAGTCGATGAGCTCAATGCCGTTCTCGGATTTGCCCGCAGCATCTGCCATCACTCAGAAGTAGCTGCGTGGACAGAGGACATTCAGCGCACACTGTTCCGGGTAGGAGCCGCGCTCTCTACTCCTTCAGAGAGCCGCAAAACAGGGCCTTACATCACTGAAGCTGACGTAGAACATCTGACTGGGTTGGTGCACAGGATTGAGTCAACAGAAGGGATACTTGCAGACTGGTCTTTGCCGGGTGCGCACACCGAATCGGCAGCTTATGAGATCGCACGCACGGTATGCCGGCGGGCTGAACGAACAGTTGTTCGCTTTCATGAAGATGGAGGGATGGTGGAGCCGGAGGTGATTGCCTATTTGAATCGCCTGTCCGATCTTATCTGGCTGTTTGGGCGTCTTATCGAAGTAGCTGCCGGTGTCGATGCGAGGTTAAGAGACGAGAGCAAAACGGGTCCCAGATGGTCCCGCGCCTGGTAGAAGCTTCTCGCTTGCGTGAACGTATGAGGTGACTAGAACGCACCTTATGAAAGCCAGTCCTTCATAGCCCGACAGGTAATCCATCTAGCCGATAGTAGCGTGCATCCGAATCTGTCATGGTTTTAAAAGCTGCACCATCTCCACGTCGCGGACGGCAACGTGGTGCGATCATTACAGATCCCGTTGAAAGTGCGAAGGCAGCCGGGCTCCGCTATATTCCTGATAGCAAACCAGGCATTCAACGCAGGCCCTTCCGTAAAAGTTTTCGCTACATCAGCGTGGATGGATCCCCGCTGCGGGATGTGCCTACACTGGCACGCATCAAGTCTCTGGCTATTCCTCCTGCCTGGAACGACGTCTGGATTTGCCCCAATCCGAACGGACATCTGCAGGCCACAGGCCGCGACGCAAAAGGGCGAAAGCAGAATCGCTACCATCCGCGATGGCGTGAGGTCCGGGATGAAACCAAGTACGAGCGCATGCTGCTGTTCGGCAAAGCGCTGCCTACCATTCGTGAACATGTCGAGCAGGATCTCGCATCTTCAGGGCTGCCGAGGCGTAAGGTGCTCGCCACGATTGTTCGGCTCATGGAAACTACGTTCATGCGGGTTGGTAACGAGGAATACGCACGAGAAAACAAATCTTATGGGCTGACGACTATGCGCGGAAAGCATGTCGAGGTCCAAGGCTCGACCATCAAGTTTAGTTTTCCGGGCAAGAGCGGAGTTAAGCACAACATCAAGGTGAGTGATCGCCGCCTTGCCAGCATCATTCGCAAGTGCCAGGACATTCCTGGCTACGAATTGTTCCAATACCTGGATAGCGACGGCGAACATCATACGATTGATTCGTCGGACGTGAACGAGTATCTGAGGGAAATTGCCGGGCAGGATTTCACAGCCAAGGATTTTCGTACATGGGCCGGCACAATACTTGCCTGCATGATGCTGCAGGAATTCGAGCGCTTTGAAACTGACAAGGAAGCGAAGAAGAATGTCGTTCGAGCGATTGAATCCGTGGCCGCAAGGCTCGGCAACACTCCTTCAGTCTGCAGGAAGTGCTATGTGCATCCGGCGATCTTCGAGTGTTACATGAGTGGAGACATGCTGCAGGTGGCCAAGCAGCGCGTGGATGACGAACTATCCCATGAGGATGAGGACGCTCGCAACGAACTTCGCAAGGAAGAGGCCGCAGTGATGCGCCTGCTGCAAAAGCGGCTGCAAACAAATGCTGCTTAAGGGGGCTTGGTAGTAGATCACCGACAACTGCGACCGGTGATTGCGAGTCTGCCGGACTATGGGAGTGCTTTGGCATTTCCTGGTCCGCCAGTAGCAAATAGCTTCGGAAGGCGTTCTTCAACGGCGGGCAGGGCTGGAAATGGCGCGTGAGGCTCAGTCTGATACCAATAGGCAACGGAGAAGAAGTTGTCCGAGCGAGCGTTGGCATGGCCATGCTCGATAGTCGCCTTGATGGATCGAGTGAATGGAATCGGAGAGTCGAGATGGAATCGGTAAAGAGACGACCGGCCGCCCGCGAGTTCCTCTCCAGTAACAGGCGCACCATAGCTTGCATACGCAAATGGATGGGTACCGAAGTCCCAGGCTCCGAGGAAGTAGTCTTCGGTACCGGTGCCATTGATTGATGGAGTGCTCTCCCCATCAATGAAGAACATGTCGTCTCCTTCTCCAAACCAGCCATCCTGATTTTGCAGAACGGACATGGTTACGCCAACGTAGTGCCCGCGGCCTTGAGCCTCCATCCACACATAATTTCCTTCTCCCGTGAGGTTCTTCTTGTCATTGACCAGCGGATCACCATTGGACTTCCAATCGTTCGTCCAGCCTTTCGTAGGTGTGGCCTGGCGATATTGAGCATGGAAGTACAGAGTGTCTTTTGCAAGTGGCACCGAATAGGCGCGGTAATCGATATTGAAGTAGAAGGAACTAACCTTCTCTTTTCCATCGTTGGTGACAGTGATGCGAGCCTTCTTAGGAAATGGCATCTGGAAGAAGCTATTTAGGGCTTTATCGGAAGCTACGGAAAGAGGCGCGGACTCATACTTGAAATATTGACCCAGTCCGAGTCCGAAAAAATCGCCAACCGGAGCTTCGACACTCGGCGTTGCTTCTCCATCCCAATACATGCGGAGAACAAGTTTCTTGAGATGCATGGGCTCTGGCGAGGCGATGGTGAACCAGATGTGCGTGATGATCCCGGGTCCGGTCTGATCCATGAGGGTGATGGTTTCGCCGGGTGCGATTGGCACTGCGTCGGCATTTGCACCTGTACGGTCATAGCTCGAGATACGTTTTGTCTTGTAATCCTGGGGTGTAATCAGGCTATCGAGACCCTGAACTTGCGCGCCAGCTCTAGCCACAAGTACAAGCATGAAGCACAGGATGGCAATACATTTTCCTGTGGAGCAGCTTCGATTTCGAGCGAACGGACTGCTATCGACGCAGGAGTGTTTCCTGCAGTGTTGCTTCATGATTTCACCTCAGGTTTTGCGGCCGGAAAATGCAACCCAGATGCACCTTGCACTCTAGCAGATGATTACGGTAGCAGTTCGTCGACCCCAAGGCAGCAGTAGAAGCATGTCGCTCGCGCGAGAGCGGCAGGACCGCTATACTGCGGTCCAACGATGAGGTTGCGCGTGAGACCGACTTTGATATCGATGCTGCTTGGCACGGTTTGTTGCCTGGCTCATGGTTTGCTAAGGGCAACACCTGCAATGGCGCAGGGTAAACACTACGAGCCGACGACTGAATCTCTCGATTCCCATCCGCTTCCTGCCTGGTACCAGGACGCCAAGCTGGGTATTTTCGTGCACTGGGGCCTATACTCTGTGCCCGGTTGGGCGCCGATCTCTCATCCGGATCACGACTTCGATTCCCAGCACTACATTACTGCCAATCCTTACGCGGAGTGGTATTACAACACGATGCGCATCCCGGATTCGCCTACGTGGAAGTACCATCGCGAACACTACGGGGAACATTACGACTACTACAATTTCGCGCCAGTGTTTGATCGTGAAAGCAGTAAATTACACGCCGACACATGGGCAAAGACTTTTGCAGATGCGGGGGCCAGGTACGTGGTGCTGACGACCAAGCATCATGAAGGTTTCACATTATGGCCTAGCGCATTGAAGAATCCCCTGCTACCGCCCGATCGACAGCACACAACGAAAGATCTTGTAGAGGAAGTGTCTACCGCTGTGCGTGCGCGCGGTATGAAGATGGGACTCTACTATTCGGGCGGATATGACTGGACGTTTGTGCCGGGACCGATTACGAAGTCAGCCGATTACAAGACGGTGCAGCCTGAGTCGAAAGCATATGGCGAATATGTGGATGCTCACTTTCGCGAATTGATGGCGCGATACCATCCGTCTATCTTATGGAACGATATTGCGTATCCCAAGACTGGTCACCCGCTGGAGATACAAGCAGAGTTCTATAACTCTACTCCGGATGGGGTTGTGGATGATCGCTTCAGCATCAAGCATGCTGACTTTGTCTCACCGGAGTACCAGACGCTGCATGCTATTAGTCCCAAGAAGTGGGAAGAGTGTCGAGGGCTCGGCCAGTCGTTTGGGTATAACCGGGCTGAGGGTGAAGCAGAGACAATTGCGCCGGACAAACTCATCTACCTGTTGGCAGACATAGTCAGCAAAAATGGCAACCTGCTGCTGGATGTTGGACCCGAGGCGGATGGTACGATTCCCCCTGTGCAAATGGAAAGGCTGCAGGCACTCGGCGCCTGGCTGCATCAGAATGGGGAGGCCATTTATGGAACCCGGCCCTGGACCCATGCAGAGGGCACGACCGCAGAAGGGCTCGACGTCCGCTTCACAACAAAAGGCCGGGATCTCTATGCAATTCTTCTCGGCAAACCAAAGACCAACTCCATCGCGGTCGAACAATTGCGTTTGAGGCCGGGATCAACAGTGACACTCCTGGGAGTGACGGCTCCCATCCCGTGGAGGCAACAGGATTCGAGTGTGACTATCTCGCTTCCGCCGACATTGCCCGGCGACTACGCCTACGTGCTACGAGTCGTGCCAGTAGAGAAATAGATGGATCGTTATGCAAGTGCCCAAAGAACATTCGCCGAGCGACCTATTTAAAATAGCTTCTTCTCCTGTCGTCAAACCGCGGCAACCAATTCCAATCATCCTGGTTGGAGCAGGTGGGATTGTTCGTGATGCTCATCTGCCCGCCTATCGTAAAGCGGGTTATCCCGTTGCCGCGATACTTGATCGAGACCTCAGTAAGGCTGCGGCCTTGGCTCGGGAGTTCGGCATACCAGTAGTTGGCGACTCCATCCATTCTGTCCTGCAGCGTCTAGAAACTTCGAAGTTGCATATCTATGATCTGGCCGTACCAGCGAATGCTCAATTGAAGGTGCTGCCCCAGATCCCAGACGGCTCGGCTGTCCTCATGCAGAAACCAATGGGCGAGACACTGGAGGAGGCGCGAGCGACGGTCAAGCTGTGTCACGACAAAAAATTGAAGGCAGCCGTAAACCTGCAGCTGCGATGGAGTCCGGCGATGCTGGCCGCGCGTGCGCTCTACGACGAGGGTGTCATCGGCGAACTGCATGACATTGAGGTGCAGGTCAGCACTTACATGCCATGGGAACTGTGGGAATTTCTGCGCAGTGCTCCGCGGCTCGAAATTCTTTACCACAGCATTCACTATGTAGACCTGGTTCGCTCCTGGCTGGGTAATCCTCTTCAGGTTTATGCAAAGACCGTGCGCAATCCGTTGACTGCAGAATTGGCTGCAACGAAAAGTGTGATCATCCTGGATTATGGTGAGTGGATCAGGGCAGTGATCTCAACGAACCACGATCAGAAGGTCACAAATGTGCAGCACAGCTACGTGCAATGGGAGGGGACGCGTGGAGTAATGAGGGCGCAGATGGGGGTAAACCTCGACTACCCAACGGGACGTCCAGACTTTTTGTCCTTTGCAGCTAAAAACGCGATTGGTATGCAGGATATACCGATTAGCGGCAGCTGGTTCCCGGACGCATTTATCGGATCTATGGGCTCGTTGCAGAGATTCATTGTGGGAGAAACGGTGGAACTCCCGACCAGTGTTGAGAGCACACTTGACACGATGCGAACGGTCGAAGCAGCGTACCTATCGTCACAGGAAGGCGGTACGTTGCTTCCTGATGATCCCGGCGAGCCTGGTCTCAAAAAGCAGTGATTGGCAGGCTCGATTCAATTACGCCAGGCGTCGCCACTCACAAAGCTGATTGTCCAGGCGATGCAAGCCGCGCTGGCTGTTACAACAACTGTCCAGAAGTTCGGCAAGACGTTCCTCCATCCACTCGTTCGTAGCCATCATCGGCCGAGGAAGAACAAACTTGAGGTTTGTCGAAAGGCTTTGTACAGACTAGAATCCGGCCCCGGACATGCCTCGCATGATCTTTAAAGCTGCTGGTCCTAACAGGACTATGAAAATTGCGGGAAATATAAAGATGACCAGTGGAAAGATAATCTTCACAGTTGTCTTCGCCGCTTTTTCTTCTGCCTGCTGACGGCGCTTCATGCGGATCCCAGCAGCAAAAGTGCTGAGTGCGCGTGCGATGGGTGTTCCGAACTTCTCGGTCTGCATGAGCATACTGATCATGGCGTCCACTTCCTCAAGCTGTACCCGAGCAGCCATAGCCTGCCATGCATCTGCGCGAGGACGGCCGGCTCGCTGTTCCCTATTGATGGTCAGGAACTCCGCCTGTACGGCTGGATGACTGTTTGCCAACTCCAGCCCCACGCGCTGCAGTGCCTGATCCAGGCCGAGGCCAGCGTCGACACAAATGACTAACAGATCGACAACATCGGGAATGCCAACGCGAAAGCTCTCTCGCCGTTTACGGATTCGGCGCTCAAGGAGGAGATCCGGAAGAATGTAGGCCAGAGATGGCAGGGCGGTTAGCCAAAGGATGTGAGGGCCAGGTATGAGAAAGCCGACAGCAAGGGCCAGCAGTGGCCCTCCAAGCCGCGCAGTAAGATAGATGTCCGCTGCCATCCTGTCCTTCGCACCGGCACGCAGCAACCTGTCATGAAGATTCCCGCTTTCGCGGAAGCCGACAAGGGCTCGGACCCAGGCAGCAGCACCGGCAGAACCCTCCGCCAGCCGCTGTATGCCCCTACTGTCCCGTTCAACTTGCCGGCTGGCGCTTGAATGAGTCACCTGCATCAACCGATTGAAGCTGCGTGGGTTTTCCCTGGTAAGAATTGCGTAGATCGTCATGCCAAACAGGCAAATGAAAGTGACGGAAGAAATGACATAAAGAAGGTTCATCATCTGCGGCCTTTCTCACAAGGATCATTCCGAGCGTTGCCGCGCAAAGACGACTGAAGGTCAGATACCTCTGCGTCTTCATCAAAGCTCTATTCTGACGATTCGGCTGATGACGAAAGCCCCTGTCGCGATGAAGACGCCACCGCCGAGGAGCAGCCTGCGGCCAATGGGATCGTGAAAGAGAATGCGCGAGTAATCGGGGCTAAAAAGACTGATCAGCAGCAAAAGTGCTACAGGGAGCAGTGCCAGGATCCAGCCGGTGAGCCGACCCTGCGCAGTGTAGACCTGCACTTCACCTTTGACCCTGATCCGCTCACGAAGCAGTTGGGCGGTACGGTCGAGTATTTCGGCCAGATCCCCGCCGGTTTCCCGCTGCACCATGATTGCTGTGATCAGGAACTGCAGATCGCGTGAAGGCACCCTCCTGCCAAGCTCGACAAGCACCTCCCGCAGAGGTACCCCCAGGGTCTGCTGCTGAAATACTCTCGCGAATTCTGCCGCCAGAGGTGGAGGTGCCTGAAGACCCATGATCTCGATCGCCTGGGTCAGTGAATGACCGGCACGCATCGCGCGAGCCATCAGGTCGGACGCGTCGGGCAGTGAAATCATCATGGCCTGCAGCCGTCTCCGCCGCTTGTTAGCCGTGTATGACCACGGCAGCATCAGACCGGCAGCGACTGCAAGCAAACCATGCACAAAGGACGGCCACACAAGAAGGACGGTCAGGCATGTCAGGGCCGCAGAGGTGAGACTTGTAAGAGCAAACTCGCCGGCCGTGCGTTGGCTGTCGGCCTGGAGCAGCAGTTCCTCCATGCCGGCCGAAATACGATACTGCCGCAGGTACACTCCAAGTCGATGGGCAAGACCGCGAGTGTGCCCGCTGTCGAGTTCAAGTTCTTCGCTGTCGCTGGCCAGCGATCGTTGGGGATTGCGTATGGCTCTAAGGCGTACTACCACGGCCTGCTCTACGTGCGAAGTCTTGGTAGCGACCAACAAGATGAAGAAGGTCAAGATAAAGATGACGAAGAATGTAAGCGGCAGCAGATGTGCGAGCATGCGCGCTACACCTCAACCGAGTGGTCCATCAAGTTCAGCGACAGCGGAATGCCAGCGGCAATCAACGCGTCCGTAAACTTGGGCACGATGCCGGTAGCGCGAAACAGCCCGTGCACCTTTCCATTGCTCGCCAGACCTTGCCGTTCGAACACAAAGATATCCTGCAGGCTGATCGTGTCACCGCTCATGCCAGTCACCTCGGAGATGTGGGTGACCCTACGGCTGCCGTCACTCATGCGCGAGATCTGCACGATAACGTCGATAGCGGAGGCGATCTGCGCACGCAGGGCACGCTCGGGAAGCGTTATTGTGCCCATTGCGGACATGGTCTCGAGCCTGGCAATCGCATCTCTAGGTGTGTTGGCATGAACCGTGGTGATCGAGCCGTCATGCCCAGTATTCATGGCCTGGAGCATGTCGAGCGCTTCTTCACCGCGGCACTCTCCGAGGATGATGCGATCGGGACGCATGCGCAGTGCATTGATGACAAGTTCGCGCTGTCGGATTGCTCCGCGTCCTTCAAGGTTAGCCGGCCTGCATTCCAGCCGCACGACATGCTCCTGCTTGATCTGCAGTTCGGCTGAATCTTCGATCGTGACGATACGCTCGGCGGGAGAGATGTAGCCGGAAAGTATGTTGAGCAGGGTTGTTTTGCCTGCGCCGGTACCGCCGGAGACTAGTATGTTCAGCCGGGCCTGGACGGCAGATCGGAGAACGCCAAGCATCTGGGGAATGAGGGTCCTATGACGAAGCAGGTCATCTGCCAGCATCGGCTTCTGGCTAAACCGGCGGATGGAAAGCAGCGGACCATCCACAGCAAGCGGCGGAATGATGATGTTGACCCGAGACCCGTCGAGCAGTCTTGCATCGACCATCGGAGAGGATTCATCGATGCGCCGACCGACTGCCGACACGATCTTGTCAATGATGTGCATCAAGTGCGCTTCGTCTCGGAAGGAGACAGCAGTCTTCTCGAGAATGCCACGTCGCTCAACGTAAACACTTTTGTAGGTATTCACCAACACATCGGAGACCGTCGGATCCTTCAGCAGCGGTTCTAACGGTCCAAGACCAAAGACTTCATCCAGGACCTCCCCTGCGATCTGATCGCGATCAACCGCGCTCATCGGAACGTCCTGTTCGCCCACCAGTTGCAGAATAATGACAAGAAGGCGCTGCCGACCAACTTCTGGATCAGCCTGAATGGCAATCAATCGTTCCAGGTCGAGGCGCTTGAGCAGTTCTTGATGAACAGCGGTCTTAAGCGAATGTCTCGCCACATCAGTGAGTGAAGCGGCGGTCCTCGATTCGGCCGGCGCGGCTGACCTTTCCCGAGGTGTGAGAAACATGCGCATTTCCGACATCGAATACTCCTCGCTGCTATGACGTGATTGCGATACTTATCAGCTGCTGGGGACACTGGACGAGCGATTCCAGAATGCTAGGCTCCTGAACCTTTTTGGTGGCTTGTCACTTATTTCGCGCACTTGGCTCATTTCGACGACTAGCCTGGCTATGATCGCGATGGCTCGATTAAATTCAGATTTTCGAAGAGGCGAGATCGGTTCTCCCTGGTTGATTGCACGAAGCAACTCGCCATAGTTATTCGGTACAGTACTGGAGACCGGGAACCGGACCGCGTTCTGGATCTGCTCTGCGGTAAGCGAATCACTGGCAGTGGATCGATTGACGATCAGGCGTAACTTTCCGGAAGCTGAAGGAGTAAGTCCAATATGCTCGGCAAGCCGAGCAAGATCGCGAAGCGCAGCAACATCCGGAGTAGACACTAGATAGACCTCGTCTGCTTCCGACATCAGGGACATTTTGCTGTCCTGGTACTCGACCGAGGAATCGATGACGATATAGTCGTACTCGCTGCGCAGGAAGTCCATCACCCGCTCCAGTTCGTCCCCCTTGCTTTGATAGTGGGCACCTGCGATCTCGGGAGAAGCTATGACATCGAGCCCGCTTGAGTGGCGAATGGTGAAACCATTCAACAACTCACTATCCAGCCGGTCTACGTTCCTCAGCAATTCGTCGAAGTGATATTGGGTGTCACTCAAACCCAGGTAGAGCGCAACGTGGCCCAGCTGATGCTTATGATCGATCAGCAGCGTCTTCTTTCCGTGGATGAGAACCAGGCGACTAGCTAGGTGTACTGCCAGTGCCGTCGTTCCTACGCCGCCCTTGGCGCCGAAGAAGGCAAGTACTCGTCCTACGCTTGCCTGGGCTAGCGGATTGACAACGATCGATTGCTGGAACCGTCGAATAGAATCCGCTAATTCAATGGTACTAGGGGGCATCGGGAGAAAATCGGAGCAACCGACCCGGGTAGCGCGCAGCAGAAGGCTTGAAGGAAGCTGTCGGGCAACGGCAATGACACGTATACGGCTTCCAAATATCTGGTGAAGACGCTCCGTGGTTTTTAATGCCAGCTCTACATCCCGGTCAAAATCAACCAGCGCGAGGCAAGCGCGCGCAGCCTTGATAGAGTGTGAAAACTGCGGACGCCTGTCAGCGGTAAAGTAGTCCCGGAACTCGCCTGCGAAAAATGCCTGGGGTAACTGTTCGGTTGCAGTAAGTGTTGCATTCAGCAGTTCCGGCTCAGCGCAGATGGTGAAGATGGCGTAGGTGACCGGGTTGTTTTCAGCGGAAGATGATTTCATGGCTGTCGAGATTCTCCGGACAGATTTGCGGATGCTTTTCCGCCGGAGCCTGCCACCGGCTGGTCGGTCGCAGCGATGCGGTTCTGGGTTGAAGGGGTATTCGCATAGGGAGCAGGTGGCAGTGAGGAAAGTGCAGGTGGTTTAGCTTTCAACACTGGTGCGACGCTTTTTGAATGCCCAGCGACGTCAATGTCGAAACGACGTGAGTCGAGGTTGGGAATGACCATTTTCGGCTCGACGACTGGCCTATCATGGGCGAGAGGATCTACGACCGTCGCGGTCACCAGTACTACAAGTTCAATGGTTGAATGTGTGATGCCCTTCGACTTGAAAAGCTGACCGAGTATGGGAACGCTGGCGATACCCGGCATTCGAGAAAGATTGTCTGTAGTCCGATGATCGAGCAAGCCGGAGATGACGAAACTTTGACCGTCGAGAAGTTCTACTTCTGTTTCTGCGCGCCGCGTGGAAAGCGCGGGGATTGTAAAACCGGATATCGTGACAGCATTGGTGTAGTCCAGCGCGCTTACTTCAGGCGCTACCTTGAGTCTGATTGTCCCGTCGGGGTTCGCAGTGGGAGTGAAGTCGACCTTGACACCATACGGCTTGAACACGATTGTGATCGCTGTCGAATTGCCGGTGCCACCCTGCACGATCGGTAAGGGAAACTCTCCGCCCGAGAGAAAGCGCGCCGGCATACCGCTCATGGTGGTCAAAGTTGGCTCGGCGAGCACTTGCAGAACCTGCTTCTGCTCGAGATCCTTGATTGTTACCCCGGCATTCAGTTTGCTGCTGTAGAGCAGCAGGTTGAGGGGATCGCTGACTGACGGTGTGGATTGTGCAGTGGTGGCAGGAATCACAGTTGTTGCAAATTGCTGAGTCGAGCTGTTGCCAAGTGTGCTCGAGCCGAGTGCAAAGAAGTTGACGCCGTACTGTTCCAAGCGGCTGCGGTCCACCTCCACGATTCGAAGTTTCAGCTCTACCTGGCGTCCGTGTATGGACTGAACCCGTAAGGCATTGATGACATCCTTGGTAAACGCAGTAGCGATCTTCGCTGCCTGTTCCACTTCAATGTCTGAACTTACAGTTCCAGATAGAAACACTCGGTCGCCGCTTGCTGTGACGGACATCCTCGCTCCCGGAAGTGCGGAAACAAGTGCCTGCGTTAGACTTTCAGTGTCAAGATCGGCGGAAACAGTGTAGACAGTGCGCCGGTCCAGCACGTCCCAGAGGATGAGCGTACTTACGCCGTAGCCTTTAGCAGAAATGATCTCTTCCCTTGACCCCGAAGAATAGGCGGATAGTACCTTGTGATCTCCAACATAGATCCTGCGTAGCGGCCTCTCGGTAGTAAAGACTATGGATTTTCCAATGACGAGGTGAACCATTTCCGCATTGCTGCTTTTCTCTAGAGGAGCTTTGACGTGTTCCGTCCAATCGCTGGCAGGTAAGACAGGCTCTGAGTAGCGAGGAGCCTTCACTTGTGCTTCCATCGCGAAGACGAATATCAGGTTGGTTAGAAGCAGAAGATGTTTCCGGAGGCTCGGCAATGCACTGGGTGTCACTATCATGGCTGCTCCGCTTTAGCTGCCGCAGCGTTGCCAGTGCCGTCCCCGTATACAGTTTGAATCCTGGCAGCCGGCGGTAGCTGTTGCTGAGGCGATTTGCTTAAGGAGTGAAACGGATCGAAACCTGGCAGAAGAGGGTGCGGGTTGGAGGATGCAGCAAACGAAGGACCATTCAAGTTTGCAGCGGAGACTGGTGCACTCATGATTTTCCCGGGGTCCAAGTTATTGCGCAACACGAAATGTACCGATCCCTGCGCGCTGGCAAGCACTGCCCGCTCTGCTTCCATGGGATCAAGCAAGAGTGTCACAACGGTGGCAGTGGCAGGTTTGCCAGTTGGATCTGGTTTGACTTGTTGGCCTGCGGCCAGAACTCTAACGTCTACAAGCACCGTGGCAGTTACCGGTTGTGATGAACGCTCGTCATGATAGGTCACAAGAACGTCGACCCGCGAACCTGGCGCAAGGAAGCCCGCCACGCCGGCGATCTCGTCGGAACGCAAGGCCACCGCCCGCATACCTTTCGGAATGCCACTCGACAATCCACTACTCGTACCGGCTTCTGCAAGCTCGCCTTCAAGCAAGGGCTGTCCAGGACCAACGGAGGCCAATACAACTCGCCCCAGCAAGCCATCGGCACTTGCAAATGCACCGCTGACCGCGTCTAAAGCCGGCCATTGCATCCAGGCTAGATCCGTCGCTTCGAGAACCTGGCCTGGTTCAAGGAGTCTAGCGGGAGTAACGTAGCGAATCATCTGCACCTGACCGGCGCTGCCAGCTGTTTTCATCTTCCGACCAAGCACATAGGTGCATACGCCGGCCAGCAGGCAGGCGGACATGAGAGCGGCTGGTATGCGCCTTGGCATGCTTTTCACCGACCCATCTCGAATCCAAGAGAGATCAGACACCCCATCGCAATCGGAAGTGCAAAGGGCATTTTCAATGCGTTTGTGCTCCTGAGATTAATGTCCTCGTGATGGTGGAAGCCGTGCTGACGATGATGCTGCAGCAGGAGCCAAGTATTATGGATGGTTTGGCGAAGCTGTTTTCGACACACGGCAATACAAAGCGCGAGCAGAACCCCGCAGACCACTGTGAAGGTAAGGATCATCTGCAGGGAACTCCCTCCGGAAAGGCAGCCGACTGCAGTCATCAGCTTCACGTCTCCGGCTCCCATTCCGCCAGCCACATATAAAGCAAGAAAAATGGAGCCAAGCATGACCCCTGCTGCTGCAGATGAGGTTAGCCCCGGCAATCCTTGCAGCCGCCAATGCAAGGCCAGGCCGAAGATTATGCAAGCACCTGTAAGCAGATTCGGTATGCGACGCGTCACCAGATCCGTCGCAGCCGCCGTAATTGCCACGGCAGACACACTGATCGAATACAGCATCTCGTTCGTCACTGGTTTGAACACTGGCTGGCTCCAGATCTAGTGGCTGCAATTAACGACAGGTGCAAGACTCCAATCGATAACGAAAGCTCAATGCAAGGCCTACAAAGCGCTTGTAAGCTGGCTGCCAACAGCGGTAAAGGCCGCCGAAATTTTGGTACTGAGACTGGTCATTGCAACGACGGCGCCAAGTCCTATAATGCCGGCGACCAGGGCGTATTCAATAAGGTTCTGACCTGAATCATCCGCAAAGAAGGTTTTGAGCGTTTTAATCGAAATTTTCATTGAAGTATCTCCGTTGACGAGATTTGCGCCGCTTCTGAGACTGTCCATATCAGAAGTGCGACCTGAGACCTTTATCGGATCGGAAGGAAAAAGGATGAGGGATTAAAGGCGGGAGGTGCCGAAATGGTTCACTCGTCATCTCCCAGCGTGGCAAGACCTATATCGGTACTATTTGCCTATGCCTGATTTCTTTGCCCTCAAGGTCCTGCTCCATCCTCCGATGAAAGCCTTCAGTGCAGAGAGCAATGGCCAGTATCCTCCAGAGCAACGAGATGTCGACGAGAGGCAGGACACCTTCATCAGGAACCGGATGGATGGTTATGTCGGCAGTGGCGCTTCCCGAACCGAAAACCACACCGTGCAGTGGGTCGCAATCCGCACGCAGGCACTCTACTTCCGACCTAAGAACCCGCTGGGTGCTCGAGTCACTTTATTACTGTGTGATCGTTCTTTGGATTGTGATACTTCTCCCGCGCTCCATGGCAGACCCGGACATCTGGTGGCATCTTCGGAATGCTGCCGAGCAATGGCAGAATCACGGCTGGCTCCATCAGGATCTGTACTCCTTCTCTGCCTTGCATTCATCATGGATCAATCATGAATGGCTGGCCGAAATTCCGTTTGCTCTAGCCTGGAAAATGGCCGGGGAAAAGGGCATTTATCTGTTGAACCTTTGCCTATTGCAAGGTATCTTCCTCGGACTTTTCTGGCTGGTGAGGCAGAATTGTCGTTCTCTCCCGATCGCCTTAGGAACAACACTGCTTGGATCGCTGCTGGCAACAGTTTCGTTCGGCCCGCGCACTCTGCTTTTCGGATGGGTATGCCTGGTAGTTGAGCTGATCATTCTTGATCGATCTGTACAACAACCGCGCGTCCTGTTGAGTTTACCTTTACTGTTCCTGGTTTGGGTCAACCTTCACGGTTCTTGGCTGATCGGGCTTGTTGTATTGGCGGTATGGATAGTCTTTGGATGTTTCGCATACAGCCGCGGCTCGATTGTTTCGACAGCCTGGTCGCAAGGGAAAAGCAAGTCATCGGCCTGGGTGCTTCTATGCTCAATAGGGGCACTCTTCATCAATCCATACGGTTGGCGGCTGGTGGCGTATCCCTTCGATCTCGCATTTCGTCAAAAGCTCAACGTTTCCAGCGTTCAGGAGTGGCAATCACTTGACACTCAGTCGGTGCGGGGAGAGCTTTTCCTGCTGATGTTGGCTGTAGTGATTTTGTCACAGATGCTGTGTCGGCTCGACTGGTCCTTGCAGCAACTCAGCATGGCGGGAATCGGCATATTATCCGCTTTCCTGCATGCCCGCTTTCTTTTCCTTGCGGCCATACTGGTGACGCCTCTTCTTGCAAGACAACTCGACCCCGTCTTTGGTACTCGCATGCCCGTGAATCGATTTACTTTTCGCTGTATGCTTCCCTTTGCGCTGCTGGCTATCATCTCTGCCTTGATACTCAGTTCACGGCTGCACCCGGCGACGCGAGTAGACGGATCGTACCCGGATTCGGCGCTTCCCATGCTGACCAAATTCCACCCCCATGGCCGCATACTGAACGATTATCTGTGGGGTGGATACCTGGAATTTCACACACCGCAAATCCCAGTCTTTATCGACTCGCGAGTCGACATCTTCGAGCGGAACGGTGTGCTGCGAGATTACCTCGACATGGTTCGGTCAAAGAACTCACTGGCATTGATCGACCGTTACCAGATTCGCTACGTCCTGTTTGAGAGCGACGCGCCCCTAGTCTATTTACTGCGGCAGACGCAGGCGTGGAATGCTACCTATGACGATGGTCGCGTAGTTCTCCTGGAACGTTCAACGCCTCTGCCGGGAACAGACCACGTCGCTCGTGCTGTTGCACCATGAATCTTCATGGAACGCCCACCGGATTATGTGTAACAGAGGCTCCTTCTCAGTCAGACAGGCGCCGTATTATGCGGCGTCCTGGCTTGCTGGCTTTGCTCTTGAATATCCTAGCGACGGTCCGATGCGTGTGGTTCTATCTTGTGAGAGTTCCCTCGGCACTGCATGAATCAGCGTATGAGAACGGGCTGGAGCGCTCGCCGTTTCAAGAACGTGCGCTGCTGATGCCTCCTATGCGATGGGCGCATGGCTCGCCTATTCTCATTCATCTCGCCACTCGCTTATCGAACTTCACAGGTTGGTTGCCGGCGAACATCGAGCCGGAAGGGATCTTCGAAGCAGCCTGCGATGTTGCATCGATTGCCGTTGCAGGCTTGGTGGCTCGCGACCTTTATAAGTCAGCGTCTATGAGGATAGGCTTGCCTGGACTGCTGACCCCTTTCGTTTATCCACTGACCCTGCTAATGATTTTCGCGACCTACTGCACCATGGTCTCTCATTCTGTTCGATTTGTTTACGACCTCCCTTCCCTGGCCTTTTTCGCTATTGCTTTGTACCTGCTCTACCATCGGCGCCACACCAGTCTTTTCTGCGCGATTTTTGTGGTCGGCACCATGAATCGCGAAACAACCCTGCTGCTGCTTCCATTGTTTCTTATTGCGTGGTGCCTGTCAGAGGGTGGACGGCCCGGACCTGACGATCACCGCTGCAAATTGCAGGATGGATTAAACTGGCCGCGGCTGTTCAAACCCCAAGCAGTGACAGTGACGATTCTGCTTACGCTCTTCTGGATGGCCTGGCACTGCTGGATCAACCATATATACTCTTCCAATCCTTCGGCGGCAGGACCACGGTTGCTGATTAACCTGGTGACGATCTTGTGCCCACTGGCGTGGCCGCAGCTTGCAGGTACTTTTGCCTTTCTTGCGCCAATTGTCATCGCGGATCGCAAGCAGATCCCGGACGCTCTCCTCAGAACCTGGCTCTATGTGCTGCCTTTATGGGCTGGGGTTATGCTTTGCTCCGGCCTGTGGATAGAGATCAGAATCTTCGGTGAGCTTATCCCACTCATCGCAGCCTGTGCTGCCTTGATTGCCGAGAATTACCTGGTAGAGAAGATGCAGCAGGCAAAGAGTTCGCAGCCGGTCTCTGCCATGAACCGTTTGTTGACCAAGGAGTCTGGGTAGTCTCACTCAAACTGCTTCGGCCATCGCGACGCTGAACCACTTCTTCGGGTCGGTCCAGCGCTGCTGGACTCGAAATCCGGAGCGCGTAAGCATCTGGTTCATCCGCTCAACCGTGAATTTGTAACTGTTCTCTGTGTGAATAGTCTCGCCGCGGCGAAGCGAGATCTCGATACCAAGCGCCGGAAGATCTACGGTCTGGCGAACCAGGCTTTCAAGATGCATCTCGATGCGCGACAATTCGCCATTCCAGCGGACGCGATGACGGAAGCATTGAGTGTGAAAGTTGGCACCCAGTTCCCGATTCAGCCGAAGCAGAATATTTCGGTTAAACGCGGCTGTCACTCCCCGCGCATCGTCGTACGCGGCAAGCAGGGTGGGAAGGTCTTTGACCATGTCGACACCCAGCAGCAAACGATCTGTCGGCACCAACTGGCTGCGAATGCCGCGTAGCACCTCCAGTGCTGCTGCTGATTCGAAATTACCGATGCTTGACCCTATGTACAAAACGAGTTTGCGGTGCCCTTCCGCTTCGATCGCACCGAGTCCATCGGTATAGTCAGCAGTGCGCGTTACTACGTTCACTCCGCTTACATGCTCTTCGATATTCTGTTTCGCCGCCGCGAGCGCGCTTTCGGATACGTCGATCGCATGATAATTCACACTACCCTGTGCGCGCACGGCAGCGGCCAGCAGGATACCCGTCTTCGTAGCAGTGCCCGCCCCAAGCTCAATGATGGTCAGCGGCGGCGGTGCGGAGCCGCCGTCGCGCGCAGCTGTGATGATCTTGTCCTGATCAGCTTCGAAGATGGACCTCTCGGTGCGAGTGACATAGTACTCGTCCAGGCGTGTGATCTCTTCGAAAAGCCGAGAACCCTCTTCGTCGTAGAAAAGCCATGGACAGAGTGTTTTTGGCCGCGCGGTGAGTCCGCGATAAGCTTCAGAACCTACGGGAGTGTAAGCAGCGGCAGGCAGTTGTGGCAGCGTGGCAGTGTTCATTGCGCTCTATTTCTCCGAGAGGGTAGGTTCGTCCTGTGCCAGGCGGATGCCGGAAAACTGCCAGCGTGCCGAAGGCGGAAAAAAGTTTCGGTAGGTTGTGCGAATGTGGCTGGCAGGAGTGACGCAGGATCCGCCACGCAGGACCATTTGGCTCGACATGAACTTGCCGTTGTATTCACCAAGCGCTCCAGGTAAGGGCTGGTAGCCGGGATACCCGATGTACGGGCTGCGCGTCCATTCCCAGACATCGCCGAGCAACTGCTGCGGCGCCGATCCCCCTGCATGCCCCGTTGCAGCGAGGGGATGCAGCATGCCACTCTCCATGAAATTGCAGCCGAGAGCAAAAGGAGAGCTGGCACTTGCATTTGCAGCAATCTCCCATTCGGCTTCGGTGGGCAAGCGCTTGCCGGACCAGTGTGCGAAGGCGTCAGCCTCAAAGTAGCTCACGTGGCACACAGGTGTGGCTCCTAACGCAGCGGCCGAGGCGTTGCCGCGCAATGTAAACACCATCCACTCATGTGAGTCCTGATCGCGATGCCAGTAGAGCGGTGCCTGCCATCCCTGCGCTTTCACCATGTCCCAACCATCTGAAAGCCAGAGATCAGCTCGCTCATACCCGCCGTCCTCTATAAAGTGCAGGTATTCACTACAACTGATTAGACGGGAACCCAGTTGAAAAGGGCGTAAATATTCAGCATGGCAAGGACTCTCATTGTCGAACGAGAAGCCCTCTCCGTAGTGACCCACATCGCGAAGACCACCCTCGTACGCGTGGAAGGACATTGGTTGAAGATCGCTTTGCGTGCTGAGTTCGGTCACGCGCTCGACGTATGCCGGATGCAGAGGATTGCTCCAGAAGGCATTCTTGATGTCGTAGCACAGCAGTTCCTGGTGCTGCTGTTCGTGGTGGAGACCGAGGACCACGCGCCGGGCAGCCTCTGCCGGCAGCCCTGCCTGGAAGAAGTGCTGCATGGCTTCTTCGACATAGGTTCGATAGTCGAGTATCGCGTTTGCACCGGGTCTCGAAAAGGAGGCGCGCAGCTTCTTCTCAGGTTGGGCGGAAAGCGAATTGTAGTAGCTGTTAAAGAGCCAGTGAAAATCAGGATGAAAGGGCTTGTAACCGGACAGGAATTCAGAAAGGACAAACGTCTCGAAGAACCAGGTGGTGTGGGCCAGGTGCCACTTGGCGGGGCTGGCTTCCGGGCACGACTGCACCATCATGTCTTCCGGGGTGAGCGGCTGGCAAAGCGATAAACTCTGCTGCCGCACCTTACAGAACTGCTCGAAGATGGCTGCTTCTGATCCCTCGTCCCGGTGCTCGTGAATGTTCGGAACGGAACGGTGGGAAGGAAGAATCGAAGATGGAAGAGAAGTCATGTGTGTACCTGTATGACAGCCTGCAGGCTGCCCGTGTTGCTCGGCAAGGCTAACACTGCAATGACGAGGGAGAAAACATCCGGTGTTTGCCTGGTAACCGTAAATTCACGCCATATAAAAACCTTGGTGTGCCTACGCGTTCGATTCAGCTTGCGCAGTTTAGTTACGGTTAATTGTTCGAACCCTACGAGTACACGACTACCCTTTTGAGGTCAGGCACTGAGGAGGCGGGCCAGGCCGAATGCGACTGCTGCGGCGATGCCGCCGATCGCTGCAGTCTGCAAGCTGCTTTTCAGAGCACCGGTGCCAGTCGTTCTGCCCTTGACTGCACCGAATACCAGAAGCGCCAGCACTGTAGTGACGACCGAGATCTTCAGCGCAGCATAACCGTCTGCCATCAGCATGTATGGCAGGAGAGGGATGATGCCGCCTATGACGTAAGACACGGCAATCGTGACCGCGCTGCGACCTGCACGGCCACGCTGCGGCTCTTCCAGGCCGAGTTCGAAGCGCATCATAAAATCAACCCAGGCCTTTGGATTCTGCTTCAGCGCTTCCAGAACCGGCGTGGCAGCAGGCCGGTCGACTCCATAAGCATCGAAGATTTCGTAGATCTCTTCTTCCTCATCGCGAGTCCGCTCGATAATCTCGCGTTCTTCCCTCAGCCGCTCGCTGGCGTAATGCTGGGCGTCGCCCTGTGCGGCAAGGAAGCCACCCAGGCCCATGGCTATAGAGCCGGCGGCGATCTCCGCCAGGCCAGCCAGAACCACCAGGTGTGTGGAATGCACCGCACCGGAAAGCCCCGCGGCCAGCGCAAACGGCACCGTCAGCCCATCTGCCATACCAATCACAATGTCGCGGACCAGGTCGGTTGAACGAAAATGATTTTCGGTATGGTCGTGCGGATGGGTATGTGGGTGCTTGTGATCGGCAGTCATGCTTCCGATCAGTATACGAGCCGCGTCCTGCTTACACGCCCGTCACGATCAGACCTGGAACAATCCGCTCTTCAAGGAACAAGAGCGCTGGAAGGGACAAGTGCTAACGGAAGGAGCTTCATCATCCGCTAGCTGATGTCAAAGACATTGGTATCGGCATTCAGCTGCTTCTCTGCTTCCGCCATGACCAGCCGCGCCACCTGGAAAAATTGCTTGCCCAGCGGCGAGTCTTCTCCGCCCAGCGCGACAGGCAGGCCGCGGTCGCCGCCATTGCGGACTTCCGGATCAAGTTCCAAAGCGCCCAGAAATGGGAGCTTGAACTGTTGAGCAGTCCGTTCCGCGCCGCCCCGGGAGAAGATATCGATTTCGTGATGGCAGTGCGGGCAGGTGAAGTGGCTCATGTTTTCAACCATGCCGAGAATCGGCACGTTCACCTGGTGGAACATCTCCAATGCCTTGCGAGCATCCTGAAGGGCAACGTCTGAGGGCGTCGACACAACCACGGCACCAGTGAGCGGGATCGTCTGCACAAGCGAGATGACGATGTCGCCTGTACCTGGGGGCAGATCAATGACCAGGTAATCGAGTTCTCCCCACTCCACCTGCTGGATGAACTGCCGGATGATCTGGTGCAGCATAGGCCCTCGCATCACCAGGGGCTTGTCACCCGGTGAAAGGAGGCCTACAGAGATGACCTTCACGCCGTGAGCTACGATCGGTTCTATGCGGTTGTTTTCAAGTACGCGCGGCTGCTGGGTGCTGCCCATCATCAGCGGCACATTCGGTCCGTAAATGTCGGCGTCAATGAGCCCGACCTTGTGTCCCAATCTGGCCATGGCAATGGCCAGGTTCACGGCTACCGTGGTCTTGCCAACACCGCCTTTGCCGGATCCGACGGCAATGACTGCATTCACTCCCGCCAGTGGTTTTGGCTGGGGTGCTTCCTGGGGTGAGTGAGGATGAGAATGTGCCATTGCTGAATATCTCCGTCTTTAAGCCGGCCGAGACCGGCGGTTCTTTGTCTATGTCAATGTGCCTGATGTCAATGTGCATGGCGGCGCGGCTAGGAATTGGTGACAGCCGCCTCGGCTCGCTTCGCCAAGGCTATGCGCCGTCGCTCCTGCTCCTGTTCGCGACTGGCTCTTCGCCTGCCGGCATCCTCGTAGCGACGCGTCTCTTCCGGGCCTTCGGGCTGTACTGAGGGTACGCGCACTCGACGACCCTGCGAATCCACAGCTACAAACGTTAGATACGCCGATGCCACGTGGCGGTGCATGCCGGCTATGGTGTTTTCCACCCACACTTTGACACCGACCTCCATCGAGGTCCGATATGCGCGGTTGATGGATGACTTCAGGATCAGCAGATCCCCGACATGCACTGGCGCTATGAAGTCGATGTGGTCCATAGAGGCAGTCACAACATGGGTTCGCGAATGGCGATAGGCCGCCATTGCTCCGACCAGATCAATGAAGTGCATCAGGCGGCCGCCCAGCAGATTGCCTAGCGTGTTGGTGTCGTTCGGCAGAATGAGTTCGGTCATTTCTGATCGCGACTCAGCCACGGCACGCACAGGAAGTGGCGGGGTGGAAAAATCCATGGGGTTCTCTTTCACTCTACACAGGTGGGCTAGCGACAAAGCTGTCTTACGACAGGATGACACGGTACCATCTTCAGAGCAGGCGGATACGCGCTTAAAAGCACGATTCGGTCAGATTGCGGAAGGGTCAGGCAGCAGCAGACGATCATGGATAAGTTGAAGATGCTGTCCGAGATACTGGCGCAGAACCCAGGCGACGCCTTCGCACGCTACGGGCTGGCCATGGAGTATGCCTCGCAGGGTCAGGTCGACCCATCCCTCAAGGAGTTCGATCAGTTACTTGCTACCCACCCGGAGTACACCCCGGGCTATTTCATGTGTGCGCAGACATTGCTGAAGGCCGGCCGCACCAGCGAAGCAAAGACTCGTCTTGAACAAGGTATTGCTTCTGCGAAAAAAACAGGCAATCAGCACGCCCTGGGCGAGATGCAGGCAGTGCTCGATGAGCTTGGCTGACGCCACGACTGGACGCATGAAAATCCCTATCTTTCCACTGGATGTGGTCCTCTTTCCGGGTGCTCCTCTGCCACTCCACATTTTCGAGGAGCGTTACCGCGCAATGGTGCGCGTGTGCGTCGACGAGGACAGGGTATTCGGGGTCGTGTGCGCAAGCAGCGAGGGTCTTGCTGTTGTGGGTTGTACCGCACGGATTGTGCGCACGCTGCAGGAATATCCGGATGGACGCAGCGACATCCTCGCGGAAGGCAGCGAACGCTTCGAAATTCAACATCTGGACGATAGTCTTGCCTACCTGCAGGCAGACGTCCTGATGCTGGCAGACGAAGGTCCAGTAGCGAATCGCGAACTACGGGAACAGTGCCTGGCGCTTCATTTTGAAGTACTTGAATTGGCTGGAGCAGACGTGCGCCATGTTGGCGTCGACCTGGATGAGCCATTGTCTTTCCAGATCGCGTGGTCCCTTCCGGCCGAATTGAACTTCAAGCAGGAACTTCTCAGCATGCGGTCGGATTACGAGCGTACGGAAAGACTCCTGGCGTTCTACCAGGCAGTGCTGCCGAAGCTGCGGGGCAGCGTACAGGCTCGAAAACATGCCTCAACGAACGGCCACCACATCAACTAAGTGGCAGGCTTCGTCATCCAGCGCCGTTGCGCCCTTCGCTGAATGCTCTAAAGTAAAGAGAGACTTCCTTCTTCTACCTGAAGAGGGAAAGAGACTGGAGTTGTGAATGCCTGAATTGGCAAGTACCGCCGCTTCCTCCAAGCTTGCCGCAGCCAGGCCTGCCACCCTGGGACAGCTGCGCCAGAGCAAGGAATTTTCTGAAGAACGTATCGCGCACCGCAATGTGAAAGAAGAGCTGCGCGAGAACCTCATTGCCCGCCTGCGCGCGAAGCAGCCCATCTTCACAGGCATTGTCGGGTACGACGACACGGTCGTGCCGCAAATCGTGAATGCTCTTCTATCAAAACAGAACTTCATCCTGCTGGGTCTTCGCGGACAAGCCAAGAGCCGCATTCTGCGCGCCCTGACCGAGTTGCTGGATGAGACCACGCCATACATCGCCGGATGTGAAATCCGCGACAATCCGTATCATCCGATCTGCAAGCGATGCCGCGACCTGGTTGCCGCCAAAGGCGACGACACGCCAATTGCGTACCTGTCTCAGTCCGATCGGTATGTAGAAAAGCTTGCCACCCCAGACGTAACGGTAGCCGATCTCATCGGCGATCTCGATCCGATCAAGGCAGCGAAGAGCGGTGAGGATCTGTCGAGCGAGTTGACCATGCACTACGGATTGCTGCCCCGTGCCAATCGCGGCATCTTTGCCGTCAACGAACTGGCTGACCTCGCGGGAAAAATCCAGGTCGCGTTGTTCAACATCATGCAAGAAGGGGATGTGCAGATAAAGGGCTACCCGGTCCGGCTCGAACTGGATGTGGCCTTGGTGTTCAGTGCGAACCCCGAGGACTACACGGCCCGCGGCAAAATTGTCACACCGTTGAAGGATCGTATCGGCTCGGAAATCCGGACGCATTATCCGGCGACCATTGAAGAAGGCATGGAGATTACGGCCCAGGAAAGCTGGAGTGATCGTGGCCTGGCGCCGACGGAAGTGCCTGCATATCTACGCGAAATCGTTGAGCAGATTGCCTTTTCGGCGCGCGAAGACAAGAAGGTCGATAAGCGGAGCGGTGTGAGTCAGCGGCTTCCGATTTCGACGATGGAACTGGTGATCTCAAACGCCGAGAGACGCTCGCTCCTGCATGACGAGGCAACTGTCTATCCGCGTATCGGCGACATCTATGCTGCGCTGCCAGGTGTTACCGGCAAAGTCGAACTGGAGTACGAGGGCGAGATGCGCGGCGCCGATACTGTAGTGCGCGAGTTGATTCGAGGTGCCATCGCCAAGGTCTTCGATAAATACTTTACCGACACCAATACCCAGCAGATTGAACAGTGGTTCAACCTGGGCGGTTCCGTGAAGATTGAAGACGATCAATCGTCGAGCGCGATTCTCGCCGAACTGCAAGGCATCCAGGGTCTGTTCGACAAGCTGGCCCCCCTGAAGATCAAGAACAGTGACTCGGCAGAGAAACGCGTGGCTGCAGCTGAATTTCTACTGGAAGGTATGTATGCGCATCGGCGCGTGAGCCGCAGCGAAGAACGAGGCTTCAGTGCGCAGGAGCGAGCGCAGCGCAAGGCAGAACGTGCGGTGGATGAGCGCGAGCAGCAGGAAGTCTGGCAGCAGCGCAGGTCGCGCAAGGGTGGCTTGAACTAGCGATCTGGCTTCATACAGTCAGCAGGGATGTCGCAGAAGAAGGGGCTATGAAGAGAGTTCGCTACACCAAATACAACGGTGACCTGGCTTCCGAGATGGAGCTGGATGATCTGCTCAAAGCCCTGTCTGACTACCTGCTTGATTCAGGCTTCCAGGATCCGTTCTCTCAATTTGCCGAGCTCCAGGGCGAGCAGACGATGGACAACCTGCGTGAAGCCATACGCCAGGCGCTTGAAGCAGGTGATCTGGATGCAGATCAGCAGCAGCGGCTGGATGATATGTCCTCCGAGCAGATGGAACAGCTCATCGACCAATTGATCCAACGCATGGAGCAGGAAAACTACATCTCCATCGACAAGCCGCATGACCCTTCCCGCCCATCCTCGCTGCCGGGCAATGTAGGTGAGTCGCAAAGCGAGACACGCTTTGAAGTGACGGACAAGAGCATGGATTTTCTTGGCTATCGCACCCTGCGCGACCTGCTGGGCTCCCTGGGAAAATCCAGCTTTGGCAGGCACGATACGCTCAATCTTGCGACTGGCATTGAAGCAAGTGGTGCTTCGAAGCCATACGAGTTCGGGGACACGCTCAACATTGATAGTGTCGCGACGCTCAGCTCTGCGATCGCTCGCGAAGGCCTTGCAACTCCACTGAATATTGAGTATGCGGATCTGCAGGTCAACCAGTGTGAATACCAAAGCTCCTGCGCTACGGTGGTCATGCTGGATTGCTCGCATTCGATGATCCTCTATGGGGAAGACCGTTTTACGCCAGCGAAGAAGGTGGCGATGGCGCTGTCGCATCTTATTCGTACGCAGTATCCAGGCGATTCACTGTCGCTGGTGCTCTTCCACGACTCAGCCGAAGAGATCCCCGTGTCGCAGATCGCACGCGTCAAGGTCGGTCCCTATTACACCAATACACGTGAAGGTTTGCGCGTCGCACAGCGCCTGCTGGATCGGCAGCGCAAGGATATGAAGCAGATCGTGATGATCACCGATGGAAAGCCGTCTGCTCTTACGCTTCCGGATGGACGCATTTACAAGAATGCCTTCGGTCTTGACCCGCTTGTGATCAGCGAAACGCTGGAGGAAGTCTCGCGTTGCAAACGCAAGAACATCATGATCAACACGTTTATGCTGGCAACGGACTGGGGTCTGGTCGACTTCGTGACGAAGATGACCAAGATGTGTCGCGGCAAGGCCTACTTCACGCGTCCGGAAGCACTCGGTGAAGCTCTGCTTATGGACTTCATGTCCAACAAGATGAAAACGGTCCACTAGGTACCGGCCGTATGGGCAACGGCGCTTGCATGCGACGCGGACGCCGGTTCTCCTTGGCGCAAGGCCGGCTTCAGATCAATCCTGCTCAGTATTCACCTGTTTGGCTCAATCTGAGTATCGCGATGCTTGCGGCGCGAGAGAAAAGCTTTGCGCTTTGGCAAAGCATCTTTACTCTTCAGAGATGTTCCACTTCGTCCGCACTGCTTCCCTGCTGCTTCTAGCCCCAGCCTTCCTGGCACTCAGTGCGCAGGATACAAGTGCAAAGTTTCCAACCAACGAGCAGTTACGCCACATCAAGGCGATGGCCGATCCACGGCTTGCTCCGGACGGCAAAGAAATTCTGCTGCGGATCACTGAGTCAACTGCCGATGGCGCAAAGAGCCACATCTGGCTGACCACAACGGGCAGCGATGAACCACGTCAGCTCACCTTCTCTCCCGATGCCGACAAGCGCGGCGAGCATGATGCCGAGTGGATGCCGGACGGGCAGAGCATCCTGTTTCTCGCCAAGCGCGGCGAGCATGAGCAGCTCTTCCAGCTGCCGATGATGGGCGGCGAGGCGAAGGCATTTGATCTGAAGATCACACCCGTCGTCGATCAGTCGAAGCTCGCAGACGCCTTGCCTCTGAAGACTGCGAAACAACCTGGAACCGCGGCTGACACCAAGTCTGACGAAGTTGCAATTGATGTGTCGCAGTTCGCAGTCGCGCCGAATGGCAAAGTTATAGCCATACTTGCGGATGATCCAGAAACCCCCGGAGAGAAGGCGCAGAAGGAAGCGAAGGCGGACGCCGAATGGGTCGACCACAATCCCCATGGTTCGCGTCTGTACCTGCTGGATGTCGCAACAAACAAGCTGGCACCAATCGCAGTTGAACCGGATGTCCATGGTGTCGCGTGGAGTGACGACTCGACCAGGATCGTGGCCACGGTGGATGCCATGAACAATGCCGCCGATCTTGGCCCGGCAAAGACCAGCTGGCTGATTGCTCTTTCAAACACAGCACATCCGCAGAAGCTCGGAGAGCTCCCGCCAACCATCGGAGCAGCCGCATGGACACTGGATAGAAAATCGATTGTATTCCTGGCCCAGGCGAAGCACGATGCGCCGCCGGGCTACTCGGACCTGTTCATCCACGACCTGACTACGAGAGCGAGCCGTAACTTGAGTGATGGTCTCGATGGATCTTTGCGAGACAACGAACCAATACCTCTCGAAGACGGTTCGGTCGTGCAGGCAGTTGAGTTCGGCTTCAATGGCAAGGTCGCGGTATATACGCCAGGTTCACCGGAGCCGAGACCGCTCGCGATTCACCCATCCAACATCACGGCGGTGACTACCAACTTGAAGCGCACGGGATGGCTTTTCCTTGGCAGCAGCGGCGGCCAATCCCCTGCTCTTTATTACAGCGACGATCTTAAGACCGAGCCTCGCATCGTAAAGACGCCGCCGCTGAGCGCGGATCATCTGCTGAGTGTCGCCCCTAAGAAAGTCGAGTGGAAGAGCGACAGCTTCACGATCGAAGGACGCTTGTATCTTCCGCCGGATGCGGCCACGAAGAAGGTTCCGCTCATTGTGGAAGTTCACGGCGGACCGCTTGGCGCCTACGCAGACGGTCATGAACCATGGATTGATTTTCTTCTCGGACAAGGGTGGGCAGTACTGCGGGCGAATCCGCGCGGCAGCTCCGGCTATGGCGCAGCCTTTGCGGCAGCCAACAAGAATGATCTCGGTGGCGGCGACTACCGAGACATCATGGCAGGTGTGGACTACGTTTTAAAGACAGAGCCAATCGATGCCGACCGGATGGCTCTGGTGGGCTATAGCTATGGGGGCGAGATGGCCGGCTTTGTCGAAGGCAGGACGACCCGCTTCAAGGCCATCATCAGTGGAGCGCCGGTGGTCGATCAATACAGCGAGTACGGAACAGAGAGCGACTCCTGGTATGACCGATGGTACTTTGGAAAGCCGTGGGAGCACGCGGCCGACACCTGGCGCCAGAGTCCGCTTGCCAATGCCGGAAAAGCGAAGACCCCGTTCCTTTTACTTCAGGGCGAAAGCGACACCACGGATCCGCTCGGACAGTCGCAGGAAATGTATCGATCACTACGACAAGTAGGCGTGCCGGTCGAACTCGTCACCTATCCGCGCGACAATCATGGACCGCTGGCCCGCGCAATGTATGGTGCCCCGGTGCCGGAGCCATGGCATGGCTATGATGCACGACGTCGAGTGGTCGACTTCATCGAGAAAAATTTTGCGTCTCCTGCGAAGTAATACCCACTTACTTGCTCAGTTCGATAGAGATGATCTGGCCCGCAATCGATTTGTCAGACACCTCGGCGTACTCCACCTTGGCCTTCAATCCCTCGATATCCGTACAGGGATTAATGTCGCTCTTTGGTGTAAAGTTGGCGGCGCTGAACTCAATCTGGTAGAAGTCATTCTGATACAGCGCGACTTCCTTGCCGGCCTGGTCAACCTGCAGCGTAAGCACCTTGGGATAGGAGCACTGCACACTGCGCAGAACTCCACGTGCCGTGTGATGCGGACCTGTCGGCGACTCAGTCGGGTACTGTGGTCCATTCGACTTGGCTGCAGGCGCAATGACATATTGGCGGCCATCTGCGCGGGTGATTGTATTGGTCCGGGTATCAACAACGGTTCCCTGGGATGTTGCTGCAACCGACGCCTGCTGCTTCTGACTTCGTTCGACATCGGCACGATACTGTTCAATCTGCTGGATGCGGCTTTGCAGAGAAGCTGTTTCTTCCGGCGTCTTGGCGACCTTCTCGGCTGCGCGAAGTACACTCGCAGCGCCGTCAAACTGCTCCTGCTGCATCAGGACGCTGGCGGCATTCATGCGATAGTTCAGGCTGTCCGGTTCGAGTTCGATTGCCTTGATGTTAAGCATGTGCGCTTCAGTCAGGTTCTTGTTTCGCATGCCATAGAACATGGCAAGCCTGTCATAAGCAGGAGCGAAGGCGGGATTCAGCTCAGTGGACTTGCGAAGACTTGCTTCAATCTCTGCATCATGCCCGGTGTCGCCTGACTGCATGGTCATGACTGCGTAGTAGTAGTGAGCCATGTAGCTCTGCGAATCAAGTTGCACTGCCTCGCCATACCATTTCCTTGCTAATTCGATATTGCCGTCACGAAAATTGAGAGAACCCATGGCCTCATGAGCCAGTGCATTTTTCGGGTCATCGCGGAGGACTGTCTCCAGAAGAGTGCGGGCTTCCTTATGACGATCGTCGTTGAGCAGGACATCGGCGCGGACAGCATCTACGTCTGTCGAGGAGATCGGCATCACCGGCAACGGCTGGGCATCGGCGGCAATAACACTGTTCATCTTGAATTCATAGAAGGCACTCCTTGCAACGTAATTGCTCAATGCTGTCTGCAAAGTCTTCAGGTCACCGAATGCCTGCTGCGCAGCAGTCACCGGGTCCTGCTTCTTAATCAATAAATCGGCGTAGTCACGCAGACGATGCGTCTTCTGATCGTGATCTGTCACGATGAGGTAATGGGTAAGCGCCCACGACTCCGCATAGAAGATGGAGCCCTTCGTCTCCTCGTGATAATAGGGCGATGTGGCGTTGACTCTGAAGAGCGTGGTCAGCGGAATCATCGTGTTCTGACGCAGGTACAGAATGTCCTCGGCGCTGGGCTGACCAATAAGGACATCCTTCTCCCGAATGTCGGTGTTCTGATAGAACTCCGCAAGCCCTTCGTTCATCCAGATCGGTATCCATTCACTATCGCGAGTAGTCATGAAGTGTGTGTACTCGTGATAAACGGTTGCGAATGGATGCTCCCCCTGGCCGTCCAGGCGCAACAGAATGTAGTTCTTGTCCTGCGTGCGGAGAAACAAACCGGCAAGATCAAGCTGGCCCCTGGCAAGATACGAGGCCGGCTCAAGAGACTGAAATCCTTTCTTGTCTTTGAAGGCCAGGACCGTTATCGGCGATACGGCATCCGAAGACGCGGGCATCAAGGTATGGAAAACAGCTCGCATGCGCTCGAACTGGTCAGCGATGCGGCGCGCCTGTTTGTCGCTGGCATCGGTAAGAACAGTGAAGTGCGTGCTGTGAACAACGAACCAGTGGTCGTTGGATGCACGAGCACCCACGGGCAGAGTGGCAAAGAGCAGCAGAACAGCAAGATACTTCAGCATACGTTGCCGAAGGCTACATGAAAGCATGTAACTGATACCAGAACATTTCGTCCGGATCATGACACCAAGATACTGCCAGGAGTAACCGGCCGGCGCTTCATGTATCACTACGGCGTGAGCGGTTTTACGACCTTTCCTGCCTTCATCACCCAGGCGACCCGTTCCATGGTGGTGATGTCATCGAGCGGATTCGACGGAACGGCGACGAGGTCTGCAAGTTTGCCCGGCTCGATCGTGCCGAGATCCTTATCGAGCGACAATAGCTCTGCCCCGTTGATGGTCGCTGCCTGCAAAGCCTGCAGCGGCGTCATGCCGCCTCTCACCAGTGCGCCAAACTCCATCGAAACCGACTCGTCGACATCGTCATCATCAACGCCATACGCAATCTTGAGGTGGTACTTCAAGGCACGCTGGAAGGCCGGTCCCTGCTCTTTCACAATCGCAATGCCTTTTGCCATGCTGCTCGGCTCGCGACCTTTGGAGAGGCCGGTCTGCAAGTCGTGTTGGAAGCAATAGAGCGTCGGCACCAGCCAGGTGCCGTGTTCGGCCATCAGCCTGGCGCCTTCATCATCGAGCACGGTGCCATGCTCAATCGAATCGACCCCGGCGCGCACAGCTGCCTTGATACCGACTGCGCCTTCGGCATGAGCCATCACTTTGTGTCCGGCACGATGAGCATCGGCTATGGCACGCGCCATCTGCTCGTCGCTCAATTCCTGCACGCGGTAGTCACTGATGGGATCCATGACGCCACCGGTGGCCATGAGCTTGATCCAGTCGGCCCCATACTTGATGTCGCGGCGCACGATGCGGCTGACGTCATCAACTGTGTCCACTTCGTTCGGCTCATGGAGGCCGGGCTTGTCGGGCGACAGCCGATCCGCATCGCCATGGCCGCCAGTCAGAGACACGCAGCTGCCGGCGGCGATGATGCGGGGACCCGTGATCAGACCTCTGGCAACTCCGTCCCGCAGCGCGAACTGCGGATAGGAAGGATACGATTCGCAGGCGTCGCGCACGACGGTAAAGCCATGTTTCAGCCAAAGCTGCAGGTTGGCCACGCCGCGAACCGTCGCCTCGGGCGCCGAGGTCATCAGGTACGCTGCGGAGGACTGCGTGGTGGGATCCGAAAGGATGTGACCATGCGCATCGATGAGGCCAGGCACAATGGTGAACCGGCCCAGGTCGAGGATCGCCGCGCTCGCCGCAGGTGCCGTCGTAGAGATAGCGGTCACTCGTTCCCCGGTAATACTGATGTATGCGTCCCGGGTTACGTGGCCATCGCGCACATCCACCAGCAATCCCGCATGTACAACCTGTGTCGTTGCCGGGGCAGGCGGCGTCTGCGCCATAGCGTGCGATGGAAGCAAGGTGGCAGCAGGAACAAAGGCAAGCAGACGGCAACAAAGCTGCAGACGATGGCTCAAAGAGTTTCCTCGCGGGCGACAGGTTGTGCGTCATGGTAGCAGGCTGCCGTCGCAGGTCCCGACCCTGGACATTCCTTTGGAGACGCTGCCCGCATCCACAATCCCGTCATTGGGCCCGGAGGGACGGCGCCGGGTCGTTTCCTGGCGCAAGGGAACCAATTTCGCCCAAGCTGCGTACAAGCTTTCATGAGTCTGGCGGCTACACTACCGTGGAATGGTTTCGCTATGGCGTCGGCGGCTCCGCGTAAAGTAGAGCGGGCCCGGACGCCGGAGAAACTTCTTCCAGCCTCCATGAGTCCGGCACCTGACAGCACGCGGCGCGAGAATCGATCCTTTCCGGGATCAGCAGCGGTGTCGACTGCCGCACAGAAGGTCAGTACGACACCCGACGTGGACTGGGTGCTCATTGTCAAGCACTGCATGGACGGTGACAACAGTGCCTGGTCTGAACTGGTTCGTGGACAGCATCGGAGGGTATATGGCCTCTGCTTCCGTTTCACCGGGTCGGCTCACGACGCCGAAGACCTCACCCAGGACCTGTTTCTGAAGCTGTACGGCAATCTCAAGAATTTTGACGCTGCCAAGGGTGGCTTCAATACGTGGATCACGACGCTGACTCGCAATATGCTGGTGGATCATTTCCGGAAGACCCGGCTGGAACGAGCCAGTGATTCCTTCGACCAGGGATGGGACCAGGCGGGCGAAGACCAGGAAGGTTTGAAGATGAGCGACCGCATGGCGTCCCGGGCACCTTCCCCGCACGACCAGGCGGCCAGTAAGGAAATTGGCAGAATGGTGCAAAATGCGTTGGCAAGGGTCTCGCCCGAGTTGCGGGAAGCCGTGATCCTGCGAGATCTGCAGGACATGGATTACAAGGAGATCGCAGCGGTTCTCCGCATTCCGGAGGGCACGGTGAAATCCAGAATCAGCCGCGGCCGCGCGGAATTGGCCCGGCTGCTGGAACGCAGCAAAGGGCAGGTGATGTAGATGTCGAGCTTCGATCCAAAATCCGAGACGCCGAAGAGCAGCACTGGAGGCAAGCCGCGCCGGCTGGTTTGCTCCGAGTGGGAAGCGCTGCTGGTGGATGCCCTCGATGGAACGCTGTCGGCCACGGAATCAGCAGCCTTCGAGGCACACCGCGAGACTTGCCTCGCCTGCGCCCAGCTGTTGGAAGAAGCAAAACGGGGCAGCGAATGGCTGCACTTCCTGGAAGCGGAGCCGGACGTCCCGCAGGACCTGGTCGGCCGTATCCTGGCGCAGACCAGTGGAACCGAATTGACACCGCAATCGCCCTTAGCAGTTGCAGGAGAGGCCACCGCCGCCATCGTGCCTCCGGGTTGGCTGCCTGGCCTGGAGCGTCATGCCGCTCAATCGCGCTGGATGATGACTGCAGCCATGGCCTTCTTCTCGATCGCTTTCACTCTGAACCTGACGGGTGTCCGGCTGAATGGATTTCATCTCAGTGATCTGAAGCCGACCGCGATCGCAAGCAGCCTGACGCGGCAATTCTACGTAGCCGATGCTCACCTGGTGCGCTATTACGACAATCTTCGTTTCGTCTATGAACTGGAATCCCGGGTCCGCGAGATCAAACAAAACACCGCGACACCGTTGAGCAGTCCGCAGAGTGCACCTGCAGACCCTGCACCTGCAAACACTGACAAGAACGCACAGCCGAAGACAAAACCGGGTGGCGGGAGCGCGCAAAAGATGGATCCAAACGGTCAAGCGGCACCTGCGGCACCACGTAGAGGTGCACCGGTTGTAGCTGCTTTGCCCGGTGAGCCGATTATGGCCGGTCTTCGTCGCGATGACTATGACGGGCGGCAGCCTCATCTTCAAGATGTCTGCCTTGTTGGCAGCCGTCAGTTGGAACTGAAAGCAGTGCTGGTTTTGGAAGCACGTACCGGAAGGCAGGCGATCGGGCTATGCACCAAGCAGCGCTCAAGGCCTGTAAAGAACGACATAACGACCGGACGGGAAGGAGTCTGAAATGAATTGCGCAAATCATCCTGAAACACTTGTTTCTGCCTATTGCCAGGTTTGCGGCAAGCCACTCTGCCAGGAATGCATTCGCAACGTAGGCGGCGTCATCTATTGCGAACCCTGCCTGACAGCCCGTGTCAACACTGCAGGAAGTGTCCCTGGCTCCACACGGCCGACCTATGTAGGTCTCCCTGCGTCCGGCGCGCCAAATCCCGGCCTGGCACTGGGACTCGGTTTCATTCCAGGAGTGGGCGCGATGTACAACGGGCAGTTCGTAAAAGGACTGGCCCATGTTTTCATCTTTGCGCTGCTATGCAGCTTCTCGGCACATGAGAGCTTTTTCGGGATCCTGATTCCCTTCTGGATTGCCTACCAGGTATTTGACGCCTACCAGACTGCCCGGGCGCGTCGTGACGGAACCCCGCTGCCCAATCCATTTGGCCTGAATGATCTTGGCCACCGGCTCGGGCTGCAGCAGCATCCGGAAGGCGCCATTCCTCCGCCGGTACCTCCTGCCGGGATGCCGTTCACGCCAGGCACCGGACCTTCCACCTCATCGGCACCATTCTCAGGCGAACCTCCAGCAGGTGCCCCCGGCGCCTACAGCTCCTATGTGCCACCCACTGCTGGCTACGCCGCGGGTTTCGTCCCCGGCACCTATGTCGGCGGCCCTCCTCCACCGGCACCTCCTTACGTGCAGGCGCCGGTGCCGCTTGGCAGGAATGACGTTCCGACCGGTGCCATCGTGCTGATAGGGCTGGGTGTACTGTTCCTGCTCGGCAGCCTGGGCATCTTTCACGAAGACTGGATCGGCCGCGGCTGGCCTCTTCTCATCGTCGGCGTAGGTGTGTGGCTGGTGATTCGCCGCACCCGTGAAGCAGGCTTCCGCGGCAGCAATGGAAATGGACCGGGAGGCTCCTTATGAATCCCCGCTGGTTATTGATCCGCCGCCTGCGCGGACCTGCTTACCTGCTGACCTTTGGCCTTACCGCTCTGCTGCACCAATGGGGTGTGTTGAGCTTTGGACAAAGCTGGCCGCTGTACCTGATCGTGGCTGGCATTCTCACCCTTCTGGAGCGCTCCGCCGTGACCGCATTGGATCCGTCAGCCTATCCGGCAGGTAACTTCAGCACGGGACAGTATCCAGGGAGCGTTCCGTCATCGCACGGCTGGGGCCAGCCTGGGCAGCCAGTGACGCCCTCTACCTCCATTGTGCCCGTACCGCCGGCCGACATTACGCCGGAAGGGAGGCTGTGATGGCTACTATTCCTCCACCCTACTCAGCGCGCGACGCAGCCAGAGCCCAGCGCGATGCCTACAGAGCGCAGCGCGATTACTGGCGGATGCAGCGCCGGCCTTCGATCGTTCGTCCAGTCCTGCTGGTGCTCATCGGTGTTCTCGCCCTTCTCATCGAAACAGGCAAGATCAACGGGCTGGCTTTCTGGGACTGGTACAGCCGCTGGTGGCCCGTCCTCTTGATCGGTATTGGCGTGCTTTCCCTGGGAGAGTGGTGGCTGGAGCGTGATCGCCCCTATGGAGCACGTCGCGGAGTGGGCGGCATCGTCGTTCTTATTATTATCCTGGCTGTTGTCGGCTCGAGCACTCACATGGGCTGGCACGGCCGCCAGGGCTGGCAGCCGTTCGGCTTCGAAAATGGTGATGACGATCTCGCCTGGCACCTCTTCGGACAGCAGCATAACGCGACCACCGAGCTTGAACAGGCGATGCCGGTGAATGCCTCGCTGCGGATCGTCAATCCGCGTGGCGATGTCACCATCTCCACCTCGCAGGATGAGCGCATGCATGTCTCCTCACGCAACGTGGTGTATGCGTCCTCCGACCGGGATGCCCAGAAGCAGCTTGGCCGCATCGCCCCACACATTACTGTTTCCGGATCGCAGGTGCTGTTGCAGACTGCCGATCTGAATGCCGCGCATGCCGATCTCACCATCGAGATGCCGGCCGATGCCTCGCTTGACATCAATGCCGGTCACGGCGATGTGACAGTCGATGGCACCAAGACCAACGTCACAGTTGCGGCCGGCAAAGGCGACGTCAAGCTGGATAACATCACCGGCAATGTACATACTCATATGACCAAGGGAGATTTCTCAGCGACGTCCATCGGCGGCGAAGTGGTAGTCGAAGGCCGCATGGACGATGTGTCGCTCTCTGGCGTCAAAGGCCATGTGTCGCTGAACGGCGACTTCTTTGGTGACATGCATCTGCAGCAGATCTCAGCACCGTTAAACCTTCATTCAAGCCGCACCGATATCACCATCGCCAGCGTTCCCGGCAATCTAACTCTCGACTCGGGCGACCTGCAATTCAAAAATGTAACCGGACCCGTACGGGTAGTGACCCGCTCCAAAGATGTGGAAGGCACGTTCATTCAAGGCGCAGCTCACATTGAAAACAGTAATGGTGACGTTACTCTGTCAGCTTCCGCACCCTTACAGGACGTCAGCATTCACAACGACAACGGATCGATTGACCTGAGTCTCCCGCCCGACGCGAAGTTTGATCTGCAGGCCTCAACCAATGATGGCGACATGTCAACAGACTTTGAGGTACCCCAGAGCAGCCAGAACGACCGCCGCAGTGCGAGTGGCAAAGTTGGCGGCGGCGGACCTACGATTTCTGTGGTGACCAATCATGGCGACGTGCACATCCGCAAAGGCGGCGAGAACTCAGAGGTGCCGGAGCAGCCGGAACGCCCGGAGAAGCCTGAGCGTCCGGAGCGGCCGGCGCGCCATTTACATGCTCCGTCTAATGATGCGCCACCGGAGCCCATCGTTCAGTAACGATAGCTTCGGCCTGTGAGATGACTTCGTCGAGCGTGAGATAGGTGGAGTCGATGATCACCGCGTCAGGAGCGGGCCTCAATGGTGAGATGGCCCGGTTGCGATCCCGCTGATCCCGCTCCCGCATGGCTCGCAGGACTTCACCGGGACTTTGAGCTGGATCGCCATTTTGGTCAGCAGCCGCCTTATTGCCGTCTTCTACCGGCACCTGTGCATACCTGCGCTCGCTGCGCTTCTCTGGTGAGGCATCCAGAAAGATTTTCACCTGCGCCTGCGGAAAGACGGTGCCGCCAATATCCCTGCCTTCCATCACGACGCCTGCCAGAGCACTACCGATGCGAGGAGCAGTCCCCATCGCCTGCTGCAGACCCACCAGCCAAGCCCTTACTGCCGGATGCACGCTGACGCGTGACGCTGCGGCAGTAATCTCAGGCGTTCGAAGGCGACTGGTCACGTCTACGTCGTCAAGCAACACGCGGTTGCCCTCAGCCCCTGGTTCGAGAACAATCTCTGTGCGATGCAGCAGGGTCTCCAACGCTCCGGCATCATCTGGCGAGAACCCCGTCTCGAGTGCCTTGAGCGCGAAGGCCCTATACATCGCACCAGTTTCAATATTGAGCAATTTGAAACGGGAGGCGAGATGAGCAGCGAGCGTACTCTTCCCCGCTCCGGCTGGTCCGTCGATCGCTACGATCAGCGGCACCGGTCCGTTCACGTGTGTTCCGTTCCCTGTAGCCTCCGAGCCCTTTGCGAACTCCCCTGAAGGACCAGGGTGCCCGTTGTTCGTGCTCATTCGGTTTCTTTCTCTGGACGCGGCTTACGCGTGGGCGGCCTCATGCCACCGGGCCTCGGGGGGCCTGAACGCTGTCCTGGTAAACGGGAACCGCCTTTCGCGCTGAACG
>CAZZUX010000014.1:0-47578 GCA_964657395.1 uncultured Ktedonobacteraceae bacterium | reverse complement strand
GCTGCGGCGCCGGATTATCAAACGGGCCATTACTATCTCGGACTCGCCTTGGCCAAGCTCAATCGCAAACAGGAGTCCGAAGAGCAGTTAGCTCTTGCAGCAAAGATGGCCGATGACAACAACCGCAAGTCAGCCCAGCGTCTGCATGTAGCTCCTCAGTAATTACCTGCCGCCTGTCGCTCAGCAGCCATGCTGTTTTTAGCACCAGTCCCCTTGGCCCCTGTCAAAGACCGGATGATCTCTATTTCACGCTCCCGATAAGGCGTGTAATCCTCCCGGAAAATCTCGTGAAACCATACAACCGGCGGCTTATCCACGTAAGGATGCTGCCACGAATCCCACGGCAGATACGTCTGCGTCTTGCCCGCAACAAATCCCCAGTTAATAGCACCGACATCGTATTTCTTGGCCAGCGGTAATATCTGGTCGAACGTACTGCCCACCGGTCGAGCCATATATTCTGTGCATATCAGAGGCCGATGAAAGCGCTGAAGTGCCTGCACATGCGCTTCGAATTGCTCCGGCCATTCGTAATTGTGGAAGGAGATAATGTCAGACTCCTCCAGCTGTATCTTCGCCACAGACTCAAGCTTGTTTTCCTCTGGATTGTCATGCCATACGCCACTCGTCAGCGGCTGTATAGGATCAGCAGAACGCGCCCACGCAAACACCTGTGGCAGTAAGTGAGCAACCAGTTGAACTTTGTTCGGAGGATCCTGCTTACCCCAGCTGCTGGCATTGGTATTGTCCGGCTCGTTCCATACATCCCACGCAAGAACCCGCGGATCCTTCGCATGAGCGCCGACCACGCCTTTCACATAAGCTTCGAGCCTTCCATACTCTGCCTCGGTCTCCAGCGCATGCGCGCCCGGACCCTGCACCCAACCCGAGTTATGAATCCCCGGCATAGGCGGCCGCTGCGGCCCTGTCTCCGGCTCCGGATACCAGCACGAATCAAATAGCACCAATATCGGATGTATATGGTGTCTGTCAGCGATCGTCAGAAACTCGTCGAGGCGTTTCTCAAAACCCCGCTGATCCTGCTTCCACAAAAGATCATGCAGAAAGACCCGCATTGTCGTCATACCCAGCCCTTGTGCCAGGCCAAGTTCACGGTCGATCTCATCGGGATCAAACGTGGTCGCCTGCCACATCTCCAGCTGATTGATCGCATCTTTCGGAATGAAGTTGGAACCCACCGGCCACGGCTGTTTCCCGTACCAGGCATTCGCCTCTTCGACACTCCACCGTGCGCGGGCGAACGCACTACTGCTCAGAACCGCAGATACAAGCAGACCGCCCACGAAGCGTTTCCAACTCTGCATCGCAACCTTCTTCCAAATGCGTTTAGGATTTTTCGAACTTCCCTTCGCGCGACAGCGCGAGCAAACGTCAAGCATGCCCTAAGCACCGACATACTGTCGAGAAGGCGGCGAGATGCACCGTCCCAATCTCGAGTTGCCCGGCATCCAGGGAAAATACCTTGAACGTAAACAACAAAGCTGAATCTGACTTAGCAATAGCTATAGCCATTCCACCGAATCAAACGAAAGATTGATGTCAGCATCAGCTACTTTGACAGGTGCTTGCATCGTCATCTAGTTTCCGAGATGTAAAAGGATGCTTCCAGTCCACCCGATCGACATGACTTATTCCTCGCCTCTCCCGAGCATGGACAACAATCGGCACATCTATGTGCCCGCCGGGCGGCGAGTCTCATTTGCAGACCTTTGGAGGCAGTATGAAGCTCAGGAATATAGCGCACCTGTTCTGCGCGTTATTTGCAATCGCCTTGATCACCCTTGGCGTCTCCGCCCAGAGCGTTCGCGGTTCGCTTGCCGGCAATGTAGTTGATCCAACCGGCGCCGTAGTTTCCGGGGCGAAAATTACCGTCGTCAACAAGGCTTCCGGGGCCAGCCTCGATACCACGTCCACCTCCGCAGGCACATACCGGTTTCCCGAACTGCCCCTTGGAACTTACGATGTCACAGCGTCCGCATCAGGCTTCGGCACCCAGGTACAGCACGGCGTGGAAGTCACCGTCGGCACCACCTCCGCACTCAATCTCACCCTCGCGCCTGGCGGCGCCAGCACTACCGTCAACGTCGACGCTTCAGCGCCGACAGTCGAAACAGAATCTTCCGACGTAGGCGGCACCGTCGTCTCACGCCAGATCGTTGAGCTGCCCCTCGCCCTCGGCGGCGTCGGCGCCCTTCGCTCCCCGGAAGCCTTTGAATTTCTACTCCCAGGCACCACCGGTCCCGGCACGGCAAATAGCAACAACGGTATTTTCCTATCGAAAATTTCCGGCGGCCAGGAATACGGAAACGAAGTTCTCCTCGACGGCGCAAGCCAGACACGAAGTGAGAATGGCTCCTCCTTCGACGAAGAAGCTCCCTCCGTCGAAGCTCTTCAGGAATTCAAGATCACCACAGCTATCCCCGAAGCGGAATATGGACGCACTACCGGGGGCATCGAGAACTTTGTTACTAAGTCAGGCGGAAATAGCTATCACGGTACAGCATTCGACATCTTCCGCAACGAAGCCATGGACGCAAACACATGGTTCAATGATGGCAATCGCGCGCTAACATGCGTCGGTACCAACGACACTCCCGCCTGCGCCGCCCAGTTCCGCACACCCAGCGATAAGCAGAATGATTTCGGCGGCAGCCTTGGTGGACCCGTCAGCATTCCCAGGCTCTACAACGGCCATGACAAAGTCTTCTTCTTTTTTTCGTGGGAACAGTTTAAGCAGAATCTTGGAGCCACGCAGACCACCACAATTCCAACCCTTGCAGAACGCAACGGTGACTTCACTGCCCTGTTCAATCCTCTCGCTCCACCCGCGGCGACGCCCGGTTCACCATTTCCCACCAATCCCTGCGACGGAACTACTGTCTATCCAGGTGAGATCTTCGATCCATCCACACAGCGCGTCGTTAACGGAACGCCCTGCCGCTCTGCCTTCGCCGGCAACGTAATCCCAGCAACTCGCTTCAGCAACGTCACGAAGAATCTTCTTTCCTACCTGCCGGCTCCTTCCAACAACAATCAGTTCAATAACTTCTTCTTCGCCAGCACCATCCCTCTCACGAACACCACTTATACCGTCCGCGTTGATACCAGCCTCTCCGACAAGAGCAAGATCTTCGTTTCTTATTCCACTCGCGATAACAACCGCACATCGGGTGGCAACCCCATCCTTCCCTATCCTCTCGATCCGAACACCTGGAAGCAGGATTTCGAGACACACCTCAGTCGCTTCGGATGGGATTACGCCGTCAAGCCAACGGTGCTCAACCACCTGAACTTCGGCTACAACCGCACCAACAGCGCCAACTTCGCAATTCCAATTTCGAATGGCATCGACTACGCCCAGAAGCTAGGTATTCCAAATTCACCTGCTTCGAATAACTTTCCGCAATTCACTTTCGACGGTCGCGACAGCTTTGCCAACTTCGGCAATCCCGGCCAGAATGACGACAACATCGACAATGGCTGGCGCGTCAATGACAGCGTCAACGTAGAAAAAGGCCGCAATAGCTTCAAATTCGGATTTGATTACCGGCTGCAGCAATACTCCCCGATTAATAATCCGACAGCGGCGACCAACTACGCACGCGTACAGACATCTTCCGATCCTGCAAATAACGAGTTCGATGGCAATAGCTTCGCCAGTCTGCTGCTTGGCGCAGCATCCGGTGGTAACTTCTCGCTCGGCCTGTACTCGGAAAAGCCCCGCTGGACTTCCTACTACTACGCCCTCTTCGCCCAGGACGACATCAAGGTCAACAGCAATCTCACCTTGAACCTCGGCGTCCGCTGGGATGTTGACGTACCTCGCTCCGAAGCCCACAACGCCACGTCTAACTTCAGTCCTACTGCTACTGACACGGCCTATGGCATTCCCGGTGCGCTCGTCTTTGGAACCAATACCCGCAGCCAGCAGCGCTGGGCCAACACCTATTACAAAGACATAGCACCGCGTATTGGTTTCGCCTACACTCCTACCGCCAGCAATGGCAAAACCGTCTTCCGCGGCGGCGGAGCTATCTTTTACGGGCCACTTCAGTTCTCTGACTTCGGCGGCAGCATGGACGCGGGCTACAAAATCCAGCCCAGCTTCACCAGCTCGGACGGCTTCTCCGCTGCTTTCGCCCTCGATTCAGGTTTTCCGGCCTATAGTCAGCCGCCCGACCTCGATCCGGGCCTCTTCAATGGACAGGCTGTCACTGGCTCCTATATCCAGCCGCAGGATGGCAAGCCTGCCGCCGTGTATGAATGGAGTCTGCAGATGCAGCAGGAAGTGGCTCCCGACCTGATCCTCGAAGTCGGTTACCTCGGCAACAAGGCACAGAACCTGCGATCGAACGTTCAGAACATTAACAACATCCCCATCAGCGCATTCGCGCTCGGCAACACACTCAATGCAAGTGTCGTCGGCAACAACGCCGGGGTGGCCGTTCCCTTTAACGGATTCACAACTCTGTGGGGCGCGAATGCACCGGTACAGCGTGCGCTGCGACCCTTCCCGCAGTATGACTACATTGACTCCGGCTGCTGTCTGCAGAACGTCGGCATGTCCACTTACAACGCGCTGCTCGTTTCACTTACCCGTCGCTACCGCAATGGCCTGACTTTGCAAGCCTCTTACACATGGGCCAAGAACCTCACAGATGCAGACAGTGCCCTTCCCAACAATGGCATCAGCGTCTCGCAGGTACAAAATCCGTTTGATTTGCGGCAGGAAAAGGCGATAAGTGCCCAGGATATTCCGCACACCTTCGTCGTCGCACCTCTGTACCGCTTACCTTTCGGAAAGCAGCAGAAGTTTCTCCATAGCGGCGTTGCCAGTTATGTGGCCGGCGGATGGGAGCTCGGCAGTGTGCAAAGATACGAATCGGGTCAGCCCGTTTCTTTCTGCTGCGCAACCGGTGTGCCCGGATTTGAAAACTCGCTGTACTACAGCCGCAATCCGCAACAATCGCTGGCAAGTGCCGCTTATACCAGCGGCCATCTCAACCCTCTCGGACCATCCTCCGAAAACAACTACTTCAATCCGGCCGCGTTCATTGATCCGAATGCCGCTGCAGTCCGGAACCTGAGACCGAACGCAGCCTGGGAATTTGGGAACATTCCGCGTGTCACAGGGGAAATACGTACACAGAAATACTTCAATGAAGACATCAGCGTCATCAAGACCACGCCCATCAAGGAAGGCGTTGATTTCGTCCTCAAGGGAGAATTTCTGAACGCCTTTAATCGCCACCAGTTCGCGATACCAGGCGATCTCAACCCGACCGACGGCAACTTCGGTGTCCCCACCGGCACCGTGTCCACTCCGCGTAACCTGCAGGTCACCGCTAGAATTACCTTCTAACTCGATTTACAAACCTTCAACCTTCAACAAACAGGGACGACTAAGTCGTCCCTGTTCTTATTGAAGCCTATGGGATTTGTGAAGAACGCGAACATCTCCTGTAATCAACTAAGAGCATCCATCAATACGCCTCCCGCATTTCGCAATTCTTCCTCCATCCGCCTGACAGATCCCTCAACATCAATCCCTCTGCACGCCTTCCTGAACACAACCGCATCCAGACCGCACCGACGGGCGTCCAGCGCCGAATAGCCGACGCAAAAATCAAAGGCCAGTCCGGCACAAAATACGCGTCGCAGCCCTCGCTCACGCAGATAGCCGGCAAGCCCCGTCAGGGTCGCATGATCATTCTCGAAAAATGCTGAGTAGGAATCAATGTCGATATGGAATCCCTTGCGCAGGATGAGCTCCGCTCGCGTAAGTTCCAGTGCTGCATGCAGCTGCGCTCCGTAAGTACCCTGTACACAATGATCGGGCCAGAGCCTTTGCAATCCATGCGCAGTCTCCACCATCTCCATCGGGCTTCGACCGGGATGAACACTGGCGAAAGAACGGTGCCTGGGCGGATGCCAGTCCTGTGTCACAACAATATGTTCAAAGTGCCTGGCAATCTCGTGAATGACTGGTATTACAAGGTCTCCCCCACTCACTGCCAGCGCGCCACCCGGACAGAAGTCGTTCTGTACATCAATCACGATCAGCACATCTTCCGTTCCGATCGTCATTCTCCTACAGGCTCTCCACGGCAATGCGCGCTGTCATCACATGCTCTTGGCCCGGCGCAAGCTCCACAGCAGCCGTCCGCATATTACTGGCCTCCACACACGCCATCTGCGTCCACTCGTCATCACCGAGATCGCCCAGCGCCCTTGCCCCTTCACCCCAGGGATTCCACACCACCGTACTAAGCGAATTCTTCTTGGTGATGACGATCTGCCTGCGCAATCCCGGATCCATCAACTTCAATTCAGTACCCGTACCGAGATAAGCATTGTCAGTCGGACCAGTAAACACCAAATCGCCCGCCTGCAACTTCTCCCGGTTTCCGTCCACATTATCCTGGTACCTCGCTCCATCCAGTCCGGACACACGCACGCTCCTCGCATCGCTCACGAGGTGATAGCTATGCAGCGCCTCCTCAAAGCGAAAAGCAGTCCTCCCCGTATTACTCACTGTTAATTCCATCCTTAATTCGGCGCCTACCGTGACGCGATGCACAATCCTTAACTCATGCGGCCACCACCTGCGGCTCGCATCGTCGCTCACCGTGGCCAGCGTGACTGTCACTCCTTCAGCCGATTCCGATATTCCTTCAAGCTCCCAGCTCCGGGTTCGCACAAAACCGTGAGACGGCGCCTTGCTGTCATTGGCCTTATTACGAAACCACGGAAAGCACACAGGGACGCCGCCGCGGATCGCTTTTCCATCTTCAAAGCTCGATTGTGAGCTCAGAAAAAACACATCATCCCAGCCCTTCGGCTTCCACGACGTCACCTGCGCACCATGCAAGTAGACCTCCGCCTCACCCGCTGCCGTCGTCACGTGCACCTTTGGCAATCCGCGGTTGCCAATCACAACCTGCGCTACTCCCTCGATCGCGAAACGCTCATTGAGTGTCTGTATCCGATCATCCATCGCTGCCATGCCACCAGTCTAAAGGCAGCCGTTCGCCCTGCCTGATAACACCGGCGCCCAGCCGCAGACAATTCTTCTTGGCTGCCGCATTCTCGCGCGTGGATACTCTCACCATGTCACTCAGTCAACCGGCGGCTGTCGAAGTCCTCGGCAGGATCGGCCTTCCCTCCTCGATACGGGTACTCGCCTCCCGCCCATGGGATGTCCTCATCATCGGGGCCGGCCACAATGGTCTCGCCTGCGCAGCCTATCTCGCCCGGGCCGGTAAACGCGTGCTCGTCCTCGAATCACGGGAGCGCATCGGCGGCGCCTGCACGGTCGATGAGCCTTTCCCCGGCGTGCGCATGTCACCCTGTGCTTACCTCGCCGGTCTGCTCCATCCGCTCATCGTCGACGAACTCGAGCTGCCCCGTCGCGGTTTCCAATGGACGCCGGCCGTCAACGGCCTCTTCGTCCCCTTCCTCGATGGCAGCAGCATTCAACTATGGGACGACGACGAGGCATGTGAAGCTGAAGTTCGCCGCTTCGCCCCCGCCGATGTTGAAGGCTGGCGCGCCATGAACGACGTAGTCCGCCGTCTCCGCGACTCCGTCCGGCCCGCCACCGACCACTACACACACGATCTGTGGGTCGGCGACTCGCCGTCTCCCGAACAACTCGACGACCGCATCGGCAACGATGAAGAAGCACGCAGCCTGCTCTTCGACTGGTCCATGGCAGAGTTCGTCAGCCGCTACATCACCAACGAACGCCTGCAGAGCGCCTATCTGGGCCAGGGCGTCATCGGCACCAACGCTAGCCCGTTCGATCCCGGCACTGCCTCCATCCGGTTTCATCATTCGTCCGGTCGTCTCGGCGGCATGCCCGGCATGTGGGGCTACGTCAAAGGCGGCATGGGCATGGTCTCGTTCTATCTCTGCGACGCCGCTCGCGAAGCAGGAGCCGTCATCGCCGCCGGCGTCAGCGTTGCTGCAATCCTTCCGGAAGAAGGCGTCCTGCTCGAAAGCGGCGAACGCATCAATGCTCCCATCATCATCTCTAACGCGGACCCCATCCGCACCCTTCGCCTGCTCGAAGACGCAGCCGACCCAGCCTGGACAAACAAAGTCCGCTCCATCCCCATCGAAGGCTGCACCGTCAAGCTCAACGTCCTTCTGCGTGAACTGCCTGACTTCCTCGCGCGCCCCGGCACCGATCAGCCGCATCACTACGGTCAAATCAACGCGCCACTCACTCATGCAGAATGGAGTTCCGCCTACACTGCAGCACGCAGCGGCCGACTACCCGAACAGCTATGGTGCGAGCTCTACTTTCAGAGTGCGCATGACGACACCGTCGCTCCTTCCGGCCTGCACACCATGAGCGTCTTCGCGCAATATGTCCCCTACAAATTCGCAACCGGCACCTGGAACGATCATCGCGAACAGGCAAAGCAACTAGCCCTGTCCTCCATCGGCCGCTTCTGCAGCAATATTCCCGATGCCGTCATCGACGCACAAGTCCTCGGTCCACCGGACATCGAAGAAAAAGTCGGCCTCACCGGCGGCCACATCTTCCAGGGCGAATGCTTGCCCTCCTACATGTGGAGCCATCGCCTCACCGCACGCACACCTATGCCCGGCGTCTATCTCTGCGGTGCCTGCACTCATCCCGGCGGCAGCGTCATCGGCATCAACGGACGCAATGCAGCCATGGCCGTCCTGCGCGATCTTTCGTCAAGCCGACCATCGCGCGCTGCCGCCACAATCGGTCTTTCTCGATGATCACCCCCGACTTACCGGCATCCTCCACCAAGCGCCTCCTCAAGCGCGAGCTCGGCTTCACCGACCTCACCCTCTTCTACATCGCCGGTGCACTCAGCCTTCGCTGGATTGCCACTGCTGCCGCGGCCGGTCCCGGCACCATCCTCATCTGGATCTTTGCCTGCCTCTTCTTCTTTCTGCCACTCGCCGCCTCCGTGCTCGAGCTCTCCGCACGGTATCCGCAGGAAGGCGGCATCTACATCTGGACCCAGCATGCCTTCGGCGATTTCTCAGGCTTCCTCGCTGCATGGAGCTACTGGATGAGCAATCTGCCCTACTTCCCCGCCGTACTCCTCTTCGGCGCAGGCAGTCTGCTCTTTGCCTTCCCTCATGGTCAGCGGCTCACCTCCAGCAGCAGCTACTTTCTCGGCTTTACGCTGCTCTGCCTGGCTCTCATCACCCTCCTGAACGTCATCGGCCTGCGCTTCGGTAAGTGGATCAACAGCATCGGCGCCATCGGCAGCTGGATTCCGGTCATCGTGCTTATCGTGCTTGGCGCAGTCAGCTATGCGCACTTCGGTTCAGCGACCACCTTCGATCGCACCACCATCACTCCCAATCTCGGATTCAAAAACGCCATCTTCTGGTCGACCATCTTCTTCGCCTTCGCCGGCTGCGAAACCGGCTCGTTCATGAGTGAGGAAATCAGGAACGCGCGACGCACCATCCCCCGCGCACTCCTGCTCTCCGGCATCATCCTCGCCGCCAGCTACATCGCCGGCACCATCGCCATGCTGATCGGTCTGCCCGGCTCCCGCATCAGCGGAGCAGGCGGCTTCGCCACAGCATTTCAGGCCCTCTGCACCCATCTCGGCATCGGCTGGCTCATCGTCCCCATCGCCATACTCGTCGCTGTCAGCAGCATCGGGGGCGCAGCCGTCTTCCTCTCCTCTACCTCGCGCCTGCCATTCGTCGCCGGTATCGATTGCTATCTTCCCGCTGCCTTCGGGAAGGTAAGCCCCCGGTGGGGCACACCGTGGATCGCCATCACCCTCTACGGACTTGCCGGCATGCTCTGCGCCCTTCTCAGTCACGCCGGCAGCACCGTCGAAGGCGCGTACGAGCTCCTCGTCAGCATGTCCATCATCACGTACTTCATCCCGTACCTTTTTCTCTTCGCAGCCATGATCCGGCTGCAGCGCGAGCCTCTCCCAAATGGCATCTTCCGTCTTCCCGGCGGTCGCAACTCCGCCGTCATTATCGCGAGCACCGGCTTCGTCACCACACTCCTCGCCATCGTGCTCTCCGTAATTCCTTCCAGCGACGATCCGCATCCCGCCCTGGCCGTCATCAAGGTCCTGGGCTCGACCATACTCATGCTGGCCATCGGTATCGCCGTCTACGCACGAGCCTCCCGCCTCAAAAAATCCATGCGCGGTCCCGGCGAAGCAGCCAGCGTACCCTCCACTGGTTCATAATGCTCGCCATGGCTTTCAGTATCGAAACACTCGACCACCTCGTCCTCACCGTTGCCAACATCGATGCCGCAACTGACTTCTATACCGAAGTTCTCAGCATGGACCTCGTCACCTTCAACGGCCGCAAGGCTCTCGCCTTCGGAGAGCAGCGCCTCAATCTTCATCAGCGGGGCCATGAGTTCGAACCCAAGGCAGCCCATCCCCTCCCCGGCTCCGCCGACCTTTGTTTCATCACCAGCACACCCCTTGAAGAAGTCATCGAATACCTCAAGGCACTGCGCATCCACATCGAACTCGGTCCCGTCGAACGCACCGGCGCCCTTTCTCAACTTCGATCCGTGTACATCCGCGATCCGGATCACAATCTCATCGAGATTTCCAACTACATCTAGCCTCGTCACATCTTCCCGCGACAAAACAGCAGCCGTACATTAGCGCTGGAAACGACTTGAGGAGTAGCCTTTCACCATGCGGATCCGTTTCATCCTCGCGTCCACCATCGGCAGTCTCCTGCTTCCCACCCTGCTCTGCGCGCAGACCGCACAGCCTGCTTCCCTGCTCGTTCTCTCCAAGCAGGAACACATCCTGGCCGTCGTCGATCCCACCACTCTCAAGGTCACCGCAAAAATTCCCGTAGGCGACGATCCTCATGAAGTCATCGCCTCCGCGGATGGTTCCACCGCCTACGTATCCAACTACGGCGGAGGCACGCTTCACACTCTGGCCGTCATCGATCTCAAAACGGATAAAGCGCTCGCACCCATCGATGTCACCCCGCTGCGCGGCCCCCATGGCCTTACATTCGTCGGTGGCAAGACCTGGTTTACCGTGGAAGGTTCCAAGGCGATCGCCAGGTACGATCCGGCCACTCACAAAGTCGATTGGGTTCTCGGCACAGGACAGAACCGCACTCACATGATCTACGTGTCCGCGGATGAAAAGCGCATCGTCACCACCAACGTGAACTCCGGCACCGTCAGCATCCTTGATCTCGAACCCGTGCAGATGCCCGAACCACCGCCGCCTCACGCTGGTCAGACTCCACCACCGCCGCCTCCGGAAGCGAACGATGCAGAGGAGGCGTCGCGGGCTGGCAATACAGCACCTTCAGCGGAACCCGGCAAAGGTCCGGCGCGTCTCGATTGGAATCAGACCGTTGTCCGCGTAGGTCACGGCTCGGAAGGCTTTGACATTTCACCGGACCATCGCGAAGTATGGGTCGCCAACGCACAGGACGGCACCATCTCCATCGTGGATCTCGCCGCCCACCGCGTCCTGCAGACCCTCGCCGTTGACGTCGAAAGCGCCAACCGCTTGAAGTTCACACCCGATGGTAAGCATGTCCTCGTCTCCACGCTCAGTGGACCCGACCTCATCATCATCGACGCAGCCACACGCAAGGAGGTCAAGCGTCTTCCCATCGGTCACGGAGCAGCCGGCATCCTCATGCAGCCCGATGGCGCTCGCGCTTTCGTCGCCTGCACTCCCGACAACTACGTCGCCATCATTGACCTGAATACGCTCGACGTCGCAGGTCACCTCGAAACCGGCGGCGGCCCCGACGGTATGGCGTGGGCTACTCACACCCAGTAGTGCAAACAAATCCGGGTGCCCTGCCCTCGCGCAGCCAGGGTGGGTAATGGCGAAGGCGTCCGCTTCATTCCGGTGTTGCGCTCAACCTACTACTTACCCGCCATAAATGCAGCAATATGCTCATTCAAAAACTTCTCATCCGCCGGGCTTGCCCCCGCGCCCGCAGGATGTCCCCACAACGAAGGAATCGGCAGCAATGTGCAATGAGGAATAAACTTCGCCTCATAACTCGCATCCGTTACAGGAAAATATAAGTCAGTCGCCGAAGGCATATACAACACCGGCACCTTGATCGAATGCAGCGCCGCCTCCACATCCCCTCGAAACGGTGGCGTCTTTCCGACATCATTCGATTCCCAGGTCCGCATCTGCAGAATCAGGTTATTGGCATCCGCCCCGGGAATAAAATTAGTCCGGTACTTCTCCACGACCTGCTCAAACGTCGTGCCCTTCGGCTCCTCGGTCTTCCATAACTCCTGTCGCCACCACTCCTGCGAAAACAACCAGCCGGTCCACACAATCGAGAAAGCCTGTATCCCCTTCACCGGCTCCGTTGTGTAATCGCCGCCTTTGAAATTCTCATCCGCCGTGAGTGCCGCAATCTGACCTTCGAGCCGCACAATGCCATGGCCATACGTCTTCGCCGTACCGGATGTCGCCACAATCCGGCTCATGTAGTCGGGATAACTCACCGACCACTGCAGCGCCTGCTGTGCTCCCATCGAAAATCCAATCACTGCCTGCAAATGCTTCACGTGCAGCTCGTCCGTCAGCAATTGATGCACAGCATTCACGTTGTCACGGATCGTCATCACCGGAAAGCGCGGGCCATGGAACGGCTCCGGCGTATTACTTGGCGAAGACGAACGCCCGTTTCCGAATAACTCGCTCGTCACCAGGAACAGCTTATCCGCATCCAGCGCATGCCCGGGTCCAATCAGCCATTCATAGCCATGCATATCTGCCATGTAATGCGAAGGCAGCAGGATCGCATTATCGCCAGCAGCATCCAGAGACCCATACGTGCCATAAACAATGTGGGCTTCCGGAAGCACGACGCCGCTTTCTGTATGGAAGTTATGAATCACATATTCGTGCTGCGTCACCTTAGGACCTTTGGCCGCATCCTGCGAGTAACTCGCAACCGCCAAGCTGCATGCAACCATCGCGGCCGACCTGAACACAACAGAGATCTTCATTGAATACACGCAGCCTCCACAGCCCTCACTTCAATACACGCGCTGCTATTCGACTGCCTTCGCGATCGACTCGCTCACATCCATCGAACCCTGCAAGTCAGCACTCTCAACCGAGTCGCCCACCTCAATCCCGAACTTGCCCGGATCTACACGCCACTTCTTCTGCGCAACGTCGTAGTAAGCGAAAGCTCGCGGGACCAGCTCAACCGTCACATGCTTGGTCTCGCCCGCCGCCAGCTTCACTCGTTCAAATCCCTTCAACTCCCGCTCCGGTCGCGGCACATGCGCATGCATCTCGGACACATACACCTGCGCTACTTCAGCTCCCGCGACTCTCCCAGTATTGGTCACATCGAATGATACGGTCGCGCCGGTCGCATCAGCAGTGACCTTCAAATCACCAAACTTGAAGGTCGTATACGACAATCCAAATCCGAAAGGAAACAGCGGCTTCACATGGTTATGCTGGTACCCGCGGTAGCCGACAAAAATACCTTCCTTGTAGATAACCCGGTTCGTGTCACCCTCCGGGTAGTAATTGTTGTAAGTGGGATTATCTTCTGCCCGCTTCTCAAACGTGGCCGGCAGATGACCGGAAGGATTGACCTTGCCCAGCAGTATCTCCGCCAGCGCCGTACCACCCTCCTGTCCCGGATAAAAACGCTCCAGCACCGCGGGCACCCGGTCCAGCCAGGCATTGAAATCAATCCCGCCGCCTGAACTGATACTCACAATCGTCTTATGGTTCGCCGCAGCCATCGCCTCGATGAGCTCGTCCTGCCCGAATGGCAGATTCCACGTCCGGTCACCACCCTCGGACTCGTTTTCCGACTGGTATCCGGCCGCCACAATCACCACATCCGCCCTACGCGCCAGCTCCATAGCCCTGGTACTCACAACCTTCGCCGGATCCACAATGGCTAGCCGGATATGCCCGCCCGCGTAGTCCTTCTGGTAATCCTCCACCACAACCTTGTGCCGACCCGCTGTAAGTTCCAGGTAAATATCCGGCTGAAATGCACGAACAATCTTCCAGTTATCAATTACCAGCTTGTCATCCACATAAACACGGCTGCCGGAATTTTCCCCGGTGCCTTCCAGCACTATCATGTACTTCCCCGCCGCAGCCGCGTTGTAGTAGCCGGTATACCGATGCGACGAAAGTTTTTCACCCGAAGTAAATAAAGCCATCAATGCCGCAGGATCTTCTTCCATCAATGCCTGCCAGTCAGATCCCGGCACATTGATATGAGGCAGCACCTTCGTCGAAGCCGTATCGGACAAATCAGCAGTCGCAAACGTCTCGACCGTCACTCCTGGCTTCCCGCCGCTCTTCTCAGTCGTAAACTCTGTCGCCCTCGCTAACTCGGAGAGCGTCGGCAGTCCGCGCTCATACAGCACATTTACCGATGTCCCCAGCGCCGTCGTCAACCCCTCCACATCGCTCACCATGTGAAATGGCGCCACGCCCGCGCTGCCGCCGCCCACCGGCACTCCCGGATAAGCCTCCGGACCCACAATCAACACCGTCTTCAACTGCGACTTGTCCAACGGCAGCAGGTGACCTTCATTCTTCAGCAACACAGCAGACTCACGCGCCGAATCCAGGGCCGCCTCTTTATTCCGCCCATCGACGTAGGAGATCATCGGATCCGTCTGCGGCCGATCAAGCCAGCCAAACGCCATCGCTGTCGAAAGAATATGCCGCACTTTCTCATCCAGCACGGCTTCCTTCACCGTGCCCGCCTTAACAGCCGGTAGCAGCGACTTCCGATTCATGAACTTGCCTTCCGGCATCTCCAGGTCCAATCCGCCATTCGCCGCCGCGACGCCATCGTAAGTCGCCAGCCAGTCGGACATCATCACACCCGGATACTTCCATTCCTTGCGCACTATCTCGGTGTTGAAATAACTATTCTGCGTCGCATGTTGCCCATTAATCAGGTTGTAGGAATCCATAATCGCGCCGACATGCGCCTTCTTCACTGCTGCTTCAAAGGCCGGCAGATATAACTCACGCAGCGCACGCTCCTCAATAATCGAGTCCGAATCATGACGCAGAAACTCCGAGTTATTCCCGAGATAATGCTTGATCGTCGAGCTCACGCCCTGTTCCTGCATTCCAGTGATATAACCAACCGCGATATTCGACGTGAGGAACGGATCCTCACCGAAATACTCGAAATTCCTTCCATTCCGCGGCGAGCGATAAATATTTACCCCCGGTCCCAGCATGTAATGCACACCGCGCGACCGCGCATCCCGGCCAATCCCGGCACCCACCCGCGCCGCCAGCTCGCGATCCCATGAAGCCGCCAGCCCGATACCCGCCGCATAGGTCGTCGAAGGAAAACCTGCGTTCGAACGCGTCCCGAACGGTCCGTCCGACATCTCAAACGCCGGCAGGTGAAGCTCCGGAATCGCCCGGACAGCGAACCCCGTTCCGCCTATATAGTCGATCTTCTGCTCCAGCGTCATCCCATGGATCAGCGCTTCTATCTTCTGCTCATCCGCGGCGGTCAAAATGTGCGGTGCCTGCGCGCACAATCTCGCCCCGCCCAGCAACGAGCCGGCGAAAATCACAAGTCCAAACTTTAGGTTTCCTGACTTACATGCCGAGATCATGGGCTTCCTTTTCTCTCAAAAACAGAACGATGCAACCACCTACAACCCCTTGTACTGACCTCCATCCACAACCAGCGTCTGGCCTGTGATAAATGACGCGCGTTCGGATGCCAGCCACACAATCGCATCAGCTACTTCCTCCGGCTGCCCGATGCGCTGCAGTGCCGTACCCGCGGCAAGTCCCGCCGCAAACTGCTCTTCCGGAACACCGGCAGCTGCTGCTCGTTTCGCAATCAACTGCCGCAGCCGAGCCGTTGCCGTATAACCAGGCGCTACATTGTTCACCGTAACGCCATCTTTGCCGAACTCGTTGGACAGACTCTTCACCAGCCCCACCACGCCTGCTCGCACCGCGTTGGAATAAATCAGGTCGCCCACCGGCTGCCGGACCGACACAGACGTAATTGTCACCAGCCGTCCCCACCTGCGTTGCTGCATCAATGGCAGCACCGCATGCGCAAAGTGCACCACGCTCATGAAGTTCAACTCCACTGCCGCATGCCACTCCGCCGTCGTCGTCTCCAGGAACATCTTTGCCGGCGGCCCCCCGGCATTCGTCACACATACATCCACCCCGCCGAATTGCTCCTGCGCCCGCTCGACAAACGCATTCACGTCGCCTTCATTGGTAACATCAACGACTGCACCAATCACCTCGGCGTCATACCGCGCGCGAAACTCGGCAGCAGCAGCACTGATCTTCTTCTCATCGCGGCTGCACATCGCCACGCGTGCGCCTTCGATGGCAAATTTCTCTGCTGCCGCAAACGCAATGCCGTCGCTTGATGCCGCAACAATGACGCTGCGGCCTTTCAATCCATAATCCACGCGTCTATCCTCTAAGCCTTCTTCTCTGCATTCCGCAGATACGCATCGTCACGGTCGATCCAGTCCTGCCGTGGCGGATTGAAAATGTCCAGGTCCACGGTATCTTCCAGGGCGAACGCTTCATGCGGCACATTCGGAGGAATACACAACACCTCACCCGCACCCACCATGATCTCCCTGCCATCCATCACAAATCGCATCTTGCCTTCGAGAATATAGCTGATCTGTTCATTGTGATGTTGATGCAGCGGCACGTGCGCTCCCTCGGCCAGCAGCACTCGCGCAATCATCATGTTCGTGCCCACCATGAACTGTCGGCCGATCGTGTCGCTTAAACGCTCTACCTCAATCGCGTCCCAGCTCACAGCAGTGTGGGCCCCGCCCTTCTTACCCTGATCCTCCAACTGCATGACTCCTCCTCCACTCTCGGATGCACGCCTGTCTCGCAACCACCAGATACTAATACACGCCGCCATCACAGCGTTCACTGCCATCCATCATGTCCACTTCCGATGCCCCCACGGCACCGAAAGCCGCAGAAGACGCATCCGTGGCACAATCAAGCGTTGCAATCACAGCGCCTCACTCACTCGCTTTGACAACAGTCCAGCCCAACTCGTCTTCTGCGGATCCATCCTCGCAACGCTGGATCATCGCCGCACTCCTTGGTCTCGGCGTCCTCGTCAATTACTTCGACCGCGTCAACCTGTCCGTATCGCACGACGCACTGCAGCGTGACTTCGGTCTCTCCAACATCGCCTTCGGCTATCTCTCTGGCGCCTATAGCTGGACCTATGCGCTTTGCCAGCTGCCTATCGGCGTCCTGCTGGATCGTATCGGCGTCCGCCGCATTGGCCGCATCAGCACCTTTCTCTGGGGCATAGCGTCTTTCGGCGCCGCCATCACTCCCAATGTCTCAGGCTTCTTCGCGGCACGCCTGCTGCTCGGAGTCGCCGAGGCTCCAACCTTTCCCGCCAATGCCAAGGCCATCGGCGCATGGTTCCCGCAGGAAGAGCGCAGCTTCGCCACTGCCATCTTCGATTCGGCAGCCAAACTTGCATCCGCCATCGGTGTACCGGCCATCGGCATACTGCTGATCCATGTCGGCTGGCGCCTTAGCTTCGCAGCCACCGGCCTCATCAGCCTGCTCTACTTCGCACTCTTCTTCCGCGTCTACCGCGAACCCGGGCCGGAAGAACAGCCGGCGTCCATCGAAGGCGAAGCCTCGAACGCAGCAAGCACGTCGCTCACCCTCGGCAAACTCATCCGCAAGCCGAAGGTCCTCGGTCTCGCACTCGGCTCCGGAGCCTATAACTACGTCTTCTACTTGCTGCTCACCTGGCTGCCCACCTATCTCGCCATCACGCTCCACCTTGACCTGCTGCACTCCTTCCTCTACACCGGCGCACCATGGCTATTCGCAACAGCGACTGACATTTTGATCGGAGGCTTACTCGTCGACTTCCTCATCAAGCGCGGATGGGACGCAGCACGCGTGCGTCAGGTCGTTCTCATCGGCGGCACGGCCATGGGTCTCGGCATTCTCGGCGCAGCCCAGGCCCACACCGCCACGCGCGCTCTCGTCTGGATCAGTATTTCCATCGGCGGCCTTGCCGCTGCGGCACCCGTCTGCTGGAGCGTCCCATCCCTCATCGCTCCACGCGCCGCGGTCGGCCGGGTAGGCAGCATCATGAACTTTTCCAATCAGCTGTCCGCCATCGCAGCACCCGTTGCCACCGGCTACCTGGTCACCGCAACCCACTCTTTCGCAACTGCCTTCGCAGCATCAGCGGCGTACCTGCTCGTCGGACTCGCCGGCTACGCCTTCCTGCTCGGACGCATCGAACCCTGGCGGGAGACCCCTGAGCAAGCTTGAAGTCGCCGCTTCACTGCCCCGCGTATGTCTTGCTTGCACCCGTTCGAGAATTAAAAACCGTGATCGCTCCCGAACGATCCGCGACCACCTTCAGATAATTTCCTGCGTCGCCAGCCGTCTTCGTCGGCGCTGTCACATTCGCAATGTATTGTGCATCCACGTTGTGCTCCTTGCCGCCTTCTTCCGAATAATGCAGTTGCCACAACTGCTGCAGTCCAGGCGCCTTCTGAAACGTCTCGAGTGTAGGTGTCGAACCGCCTTTCGTCGCACCGTTATCCATTACCGCCACTCGCGCTGCAATGGCATCAATCAATGCCGGACTCGAACTCTGGTTCCATCCATGATGCGAAACAACCAGCAGGTCCACATGCCCGATCCTGTTCTCCGGGCACATCAGTTCCATCTCCTTGTCCCACGTCAGGTCGCCGAGGTCCAGAATGCTCAGCTTGCCAAAGTGCAACAGGAAGCCAAGCGATCGCGAATTCTCCGTCAGGTCTGCCGGCCTTTTTTCAGAGCTCGCGCAATACGTATTCGGCTGGCCCGCTCCCGGCAATGAATGGTCCAGCAGCTTGCCATCTGCCGAGATCACCAGGCCATCGAAGCCTGCTGCCGGTAAAGGCTGCCCCGCAGCCATGGTGACGTGCTTTGCACTGTTGGATTGTAATGATTTCTGATACAGATCGTAGCCATGCTCTGTGATAGCGCCATCCTGCTCGCGGTTTGGGCCATGGTCGAGGAACGTTCCCACCTGTATGCGCGCCAGCAGCTGCGGCACACCGCCTGTATGGTCCGTGTGGTAGTGCGTCAGCAGCACCGTATCGATGCGCTGCAGCCCCGCCTGGTGGGCCGCCGCCACAATACGGTCTGCGTCACGGCCATTGTTGCCCGGCCAGCCTGTATCCACCAGTAGCGAATGATGATCCGGCGCAACGAACAGCGTCGCCTGTCCGCCCTCGACATCGATAAAGTAGATCTGCAACTCACCCTTCGGCGCCTTCGCTGTCGCCGTCATCCCCGCTCCCGCTAATAGCGCCAGGCCCATCACAAACAGTCGCATCTTCATAGTCAAACAACTCCGAATTACTTCTTGATTTCCGTTGCCGCCTTCACCGTCGCCCGCGTTGCACCCACCGAGATGCCGCCATCCACCAGCAGCGTCTGCCCAGTCACATACCGGCTCGCTTCAGACGCAAGAAAAACCACCGCTCCATCCAGGTCATGCGGCGCTCCCGGCCGCTTCACCGGTATACGCTCAATCAGGTACTCAACCCAGTCTGCATCCTGGTACATCACCTTGTTCTGCTCTGTCTGGAACCATCCCGGTGCCAGGCAGTTCACAGTCACGCCATGCCTGCCCCAGTCATCCGCCAGGCTCATCGTCAGTTGCCGCACCCCTCCGCGACTCGCTCCGTAGGGCGCCAGTCCCGCATACCCGAACACGCTCGTTACCGATCCCACATTGATGATCCGCCCATACCCGCGTTCGATCATGTGACGTGCCGCAGCCTGGGCCACGAAAAATGTTCCCCGCAGGTTCGTATCGAGGATCAGGTTCCAGTCATCCCACGTCACCTCGACCGCCGGCTTGCGCACATTGCAGCCTGCATTGTTCAACAGGATGTCCAGCTTGCCGAACGCAGCAATCGCCGCCGCCACAGCTGTCCGGATACTCGCTTCGTCGCGCACATCCAACTCAACTGATGCCGTCTTGCGTCCCAGCTTTCGAATCTCTTCTTCGAACGGCACCAGCGATGCACGTGACCTGCTCGTCATCACGATGTCTGCACCTGCCCTCGCCAGCGCACGCGCAAAATGCTGCCCCAGTCCGCGGCTCGTACCCGTCACAAGCGCTACCTGCCCGGTCAGATCGAACAGGTTCTCGCTCATACATTCACCGTCGGCGAGTCCTGCGTCGTTCCCGCAATCTGCGGTGCCAGCACAATCTTCATCAGGTTCGGCTCCCGCGCATGCAGCCGCGCAAACCATTGCGGCCCATCCGCCAGCGGCGCCACCGCCGTAATCAGCGGCTTCACATCGATCGCTCCGCTCATCATCAACTCCATAGCCCGCGGATATTCCCCAGCCGACGCAGCCGTACCCTGCAGCCGGATCTCGCGCGACACCACCTTCTGCAGCGGCAGCTTCACCTCTGGCGTGATATTCCCGATCAGCGTGACCGTCCCGCCCTTGCGCACTACATCAATCGCACTCGACACTGTTTCATTTCGACCGACCGCCTCAAACACCACGTCCACACCGCGTCCGCCCGTCTTCTCCATCACCGCGCTCAACAACTCTGATCCTGAAGCCAGTAGCACCGCATCGGCGCCGCTCGCCTTCGCCAGTTCCAGCCGCGTCGCATCCACATCGGCCACCATTACGTGCGAGCAACCGGCTGCCTTCGCAGCCTGCAGCGTCAACAGGCCAATCATGCCCGCGCCGATCACCAGTGCCCGCTCGCCGCCGCGCAGCTGCGTCACCCGCACGGCATGCAGCGCCACGGACACCGCCTCCAGCATCGCCGCTTCAGCGAACGACAGGCTCTCCGGCAATTTGTAAAGAATCCGCTCCGGCACGCGCACCAATTCTGCAAACGCACCCTCGCGACGATAATCTCCACACGACACACCCACCACCTGCCGGTTATCGCAAAGATTCACTTCGCCGCGCAGGCAGTACTCGCAATGACCGCAGTAGACCGTCGAGTCGAACGTCACCCGGTCGCCGACCGCATAGTCCTTCACGTCCTTGCCAACCGCCGCGATGATCCCGGCAGCCTCGTGGCCCATCACGATCGGCGGAATCCTCCGTCCCGACGTGCCATCATACCCATGCACATCGCTGCCACAAATTCCGCACGCTTCCACCCGCACCAGCACTTCATCAGCGGCCGCAACCGGCGACGGAACCTCTTCTACTGCCAACTCTTCGTATGCCGAAAGAACCAGTGCTTTCATCCCAGAAATCCTACATCGTTCCTCATCCACGCGCCCAGCCACAGTCCGGGTTACCATGAAGCGCAGCCTTACGGAGACTTATGGAACTCTCGCGCAGAAAATTCGGCCATCTCGCCGCCGCCTCAGCCGCCTCCCTGCTCCTGCCCCAGTCAAACGCACAGTCAGCAGCCGGACCAGTCGCAAGCCCCACGGAGCCCGTACCCGCAGGCGCAAAAAAGATCCGCTACTGCATCATTGGACTCGGCCGTATCTCGCTCGATCACTTCATGCCTGCTACCCGCCAGTCTTCGCTCGCCGAAGTCACTGCCATCGTCAGCGGCCACCGCGACAAGGCAGAAAAGACTGCAGCCCAGTACAACGTCCCCGCGTCTTCCATTTACAGCTACGAGAATTTCGACGACATCCGCAACAACCCCAACATCGATGCCGTCTACGTCGCACTACCCAACAGCATGCATGCGGAATACACCATCCGCTCCGCCAAGGCCGGCAAGCACGTCCTGTGCGAGAAGCCCATGGCCACCAGCGTAGCCGATTGCAAAGCCATGATCTCTGCCTGCGCCGCCGCGAATCGCAAGCTCATGATCGCCTATCGATGCCAGCTTGAACCGACCAACCTCCGCGCCATTGAAATCGTTCGCAGCGGCGTTCTCGGCCAGGTGCAGGCCATCGAGAGCGCCAACGGCTTCAACATCAAGGCCGGCGAATGGCGCCTCAATAAGCAGCTTGCCGGCGGCGGTCCGCTCATGGACGTCGGCGTCTACTCCCTCAATGCCTGCCGTTATCTCACCGGCGAAGAACCCACGTCCATCTTTGCCAACGGCTCCACCATTGATAAGGATGGCCGCTTCAACGAAGTCGAAGAAAATGTCTCATGGACGATGAAATTTCCCTCCGGCATAGTTGCCAGCTGCAACACGACCTATGGCGCACAGATGGACGGCTTCTATCGTGTCCACGGCGCCAGGGGCACTCTGCACATGGAGCCGGCCTTCGGCTATGAAGGCCTGCACCTCAAAGCACACATCAATGGCACTTCCAAAGGCGACCCCGGAAAAGACACCGATGTTCCCCTGACGCAGCACGACCCGTGGCAATTCGGACGCCAGGCAGACTACTTCGCTACCTGCATCATCAAGAATCTGACGCCGAAACCGAACGGCGAAGAAGGCCTTCGGGATACCCAGTACATGCAGCAGATCTATCGCGCTGCCGGCCTGCCTTTCCTAACCAGCTAGGCAGGCGTCAACATGCGCCGATGCCCGCGACCACCACGCATCGAACATCATCAGCGCCCGCTCGCACTGCAGCTTGTGTCGTTCTTTCTTATCGCGAATCTTCTTCCGCAATTCCTCTTCCAGCGGCTCCAGCAGGTCGAACGTAATATTCGCCGGCTGGAACCGCTTCAGATCCGCCCGCGTAATGTAGTTCACCAGCGATCCCAATGCAGTCCCGCGAGGCACCGGCTGCGGCATGCGCCCATGCGCGCGCTCCGCTGCATACAACCCCGCCAGCATCCCAGTAGCAATCGATTCCGTGTAACCCTCAACCCCTGAAATCTGCCCCGCAAATAAAATGTTCGGATCGCTGCGCAGCGCCAGCGTCGCATCCAGCACTGCCGGCGATTGGATATACGTGTTGCGATGGATCTGCCCGTAGCGCAGAAACTTCGCATTCTCCAGACCGGGTATCAGGCGCAGGATTCTCTGCTGCTCCCCAAATTTCAAGTGGTTCTGAAAGCCAACCAGGTTGTACGAATCCGCCCGCAGATTCTCACAGCGCAACTGCACCACGGCATACGGCGTCTTCCCCGTCCGCGGGTCGCGCAGGCCCACCGGCTTCATGCATCCGAAGCGCAGCGTATCGCGACCGCGTCGCGCAATTTCTTCAATCGGCAGGCAGCCTTCAAAATAATCCAGCTTCTCCCACGCCTTCTCTTCCACGTGCTCAGCCGCTACCAGCGCATCGTAAAAGACGTCATACTCTTCTTTCGTAAATGGACAATTGATGTAATCCGCCGTGCCCTTGTCCCACCGTGCAGCCATGTACACACGTTCCCGATCAATCGAATCCGCATCGACAATCGGGCTGATGGAATCGTAAAACGCCAGGTGATCCGCGCCCGTCAGCCGTGCGATCTCATCCGCTAGCGCAGACGATGTCAGCGGTCCGGTCGCCACAATCGTCACGCCATCGAAGTTCGCAAGCGACGTCACTTCTTCGCGCACAATCGTGATCCTCTGCTCCCCCTCCAACGCCTCCGCGATCTTGCGCGAAAACTCTACCCGGTCCACCGCCAGCGCATGTCCCGCCGGCACTGCTGTCTCATCCGCACAGCGCAGCAGCGGCGAACCCGCTCTCCGCATCTCCTGCTTTAACAGCCACGGTGCCGTAAATTCACTTTCCGACTTCAGCGAATTCGAACACACGAGCTCTCCAAAATCCGCCGTCTGGTGCGCAGGCGTCTGCTTCACCGGACGCATCTCGTACAACGAAACATCGCAGCCACGACTCGCCGCCATCAGCGCCGCTTCCGGCCCTGCGAGCCCACCGCCAATCACCCGCACCCGCTTACTCAATCCCAGCCATCCCTGTCAGCGCTTCACCCGTCACTCGCATGATTCGCCACTCGTCCATAAACTTCGCCCCCAGCGATTGATAAAAATCGATAGCCGGCTGATTCCAGTCCAGCACATCCCACTGCAGACGCGCCGCTCCGCGCTCATGCGCCAAAGCCGCCACTCGCTTCAGCAGCGTCTTGCCGATGCCGAGACCGCGCGCCGCAGGCAGCACAAACAGATCTTCGAGATGAATACTGGCACCCTTCCATGTCGAATAAATCGGAAAGAACAGCGCCATTCCCACCGGCTCGCCATCCAGCTCCGCAATCAGGCACTCAAACAACGGCCGGTCGCCGAAGCCATCGCGCATCAGCTCCGCCTCGCCGATCGTCACCTCGTGCGGCGCACGTTCATACTCCGCGAGCCCGCGAATCAACTGCAGGATCACCGGTACATCCGCCGCTGCGGCAGACCGAATCCTTACATCACCCATCCCTCGATTATAGGAGGGCTCCCACCCGCGCTAGGCCTTCAGGTCCAGCTCGATCGGATCGATCAGCGGCCGCAGCCACACCAGCAGCGCCTGGTGCGAAGGATGCTTCACGTAGGCATCCAGTGCCGCCTGGTCCTTGAACTGCATCACGCCGCCAAAGGTATAGTTCTTCCCGCGCGGAGAAAGATTGTTCCCCACATGCGTCTGCAGCAACCCCGGGATCTTCCCCTGGAACGCAGCAATATCATGCGCCGCCCGCTGCTTCTGCTCGTCCGTCGTTCCCGGCTTCCACTCAAACGCGAATACGTGGAAGACACTGTTATCTTGCATTTCTGCCATGGCTCTATCCAGGAAACCCGTTCCGCACAGGACGGACCCACTCGCTGCCAGCCCACCCGTCCGCATCAACGCACGCCGCGTAAAACTCATCATCGTCTTCTTTCTCCCGGGAAATACCTTCCGACCAACATACTCCGCCATCCTGCTGACGCCATCACCACACCAATGCTAGACTGCCCGGCATGCCACTTCTCGTGATCCTCATCATCCTCGTCCTTCTCTTCGGCGGCGGCGGCTATTACATGGGCCCCGGTGTCGGCTACTATGGCGGCGGCAGCATCAGCCTCATCCTCGTGCTGGTCATTCTGTTTCTTCTCTTCAATCGTCGCGGCGGCCGTCTCTAACGCCGCGCTGTTTACTGCAGAAACGACAAAGCGGCAGGTACGTACCTGCCGCCTCTCTTTCATAGACCGGAGCCTCAAACGAGCCTCGTCTAAAGCTTAGTGGACCGTCGATGCCACGATTGCCGACGCAATCACGCCGGTTGCCACTGCAGCCAGAACATAATTGCCGTCTACCTGCCGCCACTCATAACCACGCGGCGGTGCACTCAAATGATAGTGGCGGTAATCGATACGCTCACCTCGCGCCCAGTCTTCCTGCCTCATGTGGTAGCCCTTCCTCCACTCATCATGGCGTACGTAATTGCCATGAACCTCATGATGATCATCGCGATGGTCACCATCATGATGGTCCTGTGCAAACGACAAGGGAGCAGCCAGGCTCGCACCGAGCGCGGCAACGGTAAACAAACGTGCAACAGCTTTCATAGAACTTCACCTCGGCCCTGTTGACGCACCGCAGAGGCGCTCGGTTTCATCGCCGACCGGCAAAGCTGTCAAATCCCTCCCGGCCTGCCGGCAATCGCAAAACATCCACAGCCCACGGCAGCATTAGGCTATGCGCATCTCACCCGCGTCCGAGCGCGGACTCAGTAGAGGCCGCATCCACAATCGCACGCAAAATACATACGCACTCTAGACGCGTCGTAGGCAAACCCATCAATGACGGTTGCCTCATGGATCGCTCCGGGTAGGCCCGGGCATCCATTGCATCGTGCGCGCGCCGACCGTACAATCCGCATCTCATGCCAAGCGTCTCAGGTAAATCGCGCTAGAAGCCTATGACCCAGCCTCCCATCAAAGCCGAAACCACCCGCCCCAAAGCCGTCGTCTGTCTCTCCGGCGGCATGGACTCAGCCGTCTGCGCCTCCATCGCTGCTCAGGACTTCGACGTCTTCGCCATCCACTTCAGCTACGGTCAGCGCACCGAGCAGAAAGAACTCGCCAGCGCCAAAGCCATCGGCGAAGCCCTGCACATTCACACTCTGCTTCCCCTCCGCAGCGACATCTTTCGCATGATCGGCGGCTCCGCCCTCACAGACCCATCCATGGACATCCCCCAGGCTGCTCCCAATCCCGATGCCACCGGCTCCCTGGTCCCCGTTACTTACGTACCGTTCCGCAATGCCCACTTCCTCGCCGCGGCCGTAAGCTGGGCAGAAGTTCTAGGCGCCACCACTGTCTTCATCGGAGCCGTCGAACAGGACAGTTCGGGCTATCCCGACTGTCGTCCCGCCTACTATGAAGCCTTTCAGCACCTCATCGAGCAGGGAACGCGCGATGGAGACATCAAAATCAGCACGCCGCTCATCCATCTTCGCAAGCATGCGATCGTCCGCCTTGGCCTTGAACTTGGCGCTCCCTTCCATGTAACGTGGTCATGCTATTCCGGCGAGAGTGTCGCGTGTGGAATGTGCGAAAGTTGCGTGCTGCGGCTGAGGGCCTTCGCCGAAGCAGGTGTTGACGATCCCATCCCTTACGCCACCAACCCTCACTAGAGTTCAAGATCCACCGTCACGATAGAGGAGACACTTTATGCGGCACTTCAAACTTTGGCTGGCTGCCCTTGCGCTGGCTGTTGTCCCAGGCCTTACCCCCGGTCTCAATCAAGCCCTGCACGCGCAGGACAAGACCGCTCAGGTCCATGGCCACGTGCAGGATCCTGCCGGCACCCCCATCCCCAACGCCCAGGTCAAAATCGGTACCGATGGCACCGGCAAGGAAGCCAAGTTCACCTTCACCACGGACGCGAACGGCGACTACAAAGGCGACGGCGTCACTCCCGGCACCTATTACTTCACTCTCTTCCAGATGGGCGCGAACGGCGAAGCACCCAAGGCCGTCGACCAGTTCCCCAACGTCAAGATCGCTGCCGGCGACAACGCCACCCAGGACTTCGACCTGAGCCGCCCTGAATACATCAAGAAGCTTCCACCCGAAGTCCAGAAACAGATCGCGGACGCCAAGGCCAAGAACGCCGGCATCCAGAAGGAAAACCAGGACGTCAAGAAGCTCAATGGCATGCTCGCCGACGCCCGTACCGACATCGCAGCCAAGAAGTTCGACGAAGCCGCTGCCCTCATGACCCAGGGCACGCAGATCAAGCCCGACTCCTCAGTTCTCTGGCTTGAACTCGGCGTCGCGCAGGATGGGCAGAAGAAGTATGACGACGCCGCCACCAGCCTGAAGAAGGCTCTCGAACTGGATGCAGCTTCCAAAAAGCCCAGCCCCGAAGTGCAGGGTGCCGCCAACAACGCTCTCGGCGAAGCCTATGCCAAAACCAACAAGATCCCTGACGCCACTGCCGCCTATGAGGCAGCCGCCAAGATCCAGCCAGCCAATGCCGGCATGTATTTCTCCAATGAGACCATCGTCCTCAGTCAGTCCGGCGCGAAGACCGAAGACGTCGTCGCTGCCGCAGACAAGGCCATTGCCGTCGACCCCAAGAAGCCTGTTCCCTACTACCTGAAGGGTCAGGCCCTCATCAACAAGGCCACCGTCGATCCGAAGACGCAAAAGATCATCGCGCCTCCAGGAACTGAAGAAGCCTACACCAAGTACCTCGAGCTCGATCCCAATGGTCCCATGGCCAACGACGCCAAGGCGGTCCTCCAGGAAATCGGCTCCAAGCAAGCAACGAAGTTCAACGCCAAGAAGTAAATACGCAGCAGGTCTCACCAAAGCGCCGCTCCCGGAGCGGCGCTTTTCATTTGCAACTACATTTGTCATCCCGACCTAAGTGAAGGAAGGAAATCTCAACTCTCCGCCAACTCCACAAGCCATAATTTAACCGCTTTCCATCCGATGAAAGCACAGCACCACAGCATGCGGAGCATCAACAATCGGCCACGCATCCGACAGAGGTATGTGGGCAGGTCAAAGCCCCATCCGCCCTTCCACAATCATTCACATCAATCAGCAAAAGCAGGAGACAGTTACACTTGGACGATTTCAAGAACCTCAAGCCCACTCGTCGCAACTTCATCGCTGGCGCAGGAACAACTGTCGCCGCCGCCACCTTCCTGGGCGCATCCGGCGCGGCAGCAACAGGAGGCTCGCCACAATCCAGCTCCTCCTCCACCGGCACTCCCACGATGCCCGCGCAGCCCGATGAAGTCGGAAGTGGCGGCGAGACTCACCAGGTTGCAGGCGGTCCGCACGGAAATCTCACCACCCAGCAGGGCATCGTCATCGCCGATGATGAAAACTCACTCAAGATCGGCCAGCGCGGCCCCGTCCTCCTCGAAGACTTCGTGCTGCGTGAAAAGATCAACCACTTCGATCACGAGCGCATCCCCGAACGCGTTGTTCACGCACGCGGTTTCGCTGCACACGGCTACTTCGAGCTCACTGAATCCCTCTCGGAAATCTCCAAGGCTGACATCTTCAACAAGGTCGGCGTCAGAACACCTGTGTTCACCCGCTTTTCAACCGTAGCAGGCAACAAGGGCTCGGGTGATCTCGCACGCGACGTGCGCGGCTTCGCCGTCAAGTTCTACACCAGGACCGGCAACTGGGATCTTGTCGGCAACAACATCCCGGTCTTTTTCATCCAGGACGCCATCAAGTTTCCCGACCTCATCCATGCCGCCAAGCAGGAGCAGGATCGCGGCTTTCCCCAGGCGCAGACCGCCCACGACACCTTCTGGGACTACGCATCACTCTCCCCGGAGAGCACCCACATGCTCATGTGGATCATGTCCGATCGCACCATCCCGCGATCCTTCCGCATGATGGAAGGCTTCGGTGTGCACACCTTCCGCCTTATCAACGCCTCCGGCAAATCCACCTATGTCAAGTTCCACTGGCGCCCCAAGCTCGGGATGCAGTCTGTCATTTGGGATGAAGCCGTCAAGATCAATGGTGCCGACCCCGACTTCCATCGCCGCGATCTCTGGAACAACATCGAAGCCGGCAACTTCCCTGAATGGACCCTCTACATCCAGACCTTCGACGAAGCGTTCGCGAAGAGCTTTGACTTCGACGTACTCGACGCCACCAAGCTCATCCCGGAAGAAATCCTTCCACTGCGTCCAGTCGGCCGCATGGTGCTGGATCGCAACGCGCAGAACTTCTTTGCCGAAACCGAGCAGGTAGCCTTCTGCACCTCCAATGTCGTTCCCGGCATCGACTTCACCAACGACCCCCTGCTGCAAGGCCGCAATTTCTCCTACCTGGATACGCAGATCACCCGCCTCGGTGGCCCCAACTTCGCACAGATTCCTATCAACGCGCCCCGTTGTCCCTTCGCCAACTTCCAGCGCGACGGCCACATGTCCATGCTGGTCCCGAAAGGACGCCTCAACTATTCGCCGAACTCTCTTGAAGACGACGGGCCCGCCCAGAATCCGAAAGACGGCTACCACAGCGCCGTTGTCCACGAAGACGGCGACAAGCTCCGCATCCGCGCTGAATCCTTTGCCGATCACTACAGCCAGGCCCGGCAGTTCTTCTACTCGCAAACCGAGCCTGAGCAGAATCACATCATCGCTGCCTTTACCTTCGAACTCAGCAAGGTCACAACCAGGAAGGTCCGCACCCGCATGCTGGGTCAGCTCGCGAACGTCGATCCAAAGATCGCGCAACGCGTCGCCGACAACATCGGTCACAGCGGCCCCATTGACAAGGTGCAAGGCAAAGTACCCGTTCGCACCAATCTCAAGCCATCGCCCGCTCTGAGCATCCTTGCCAAGGCGAAGCCATCACTCGAAACCCGCGTCATCGGCTGCCTGGTTGCCGATGGTACTGACACATCCATCGTCACTGCCTTGCAGGCATCCGCAAAGAGTGCGGGAGCCATGGTCAAGATCATTGCGCCCAAAGTAGAAGGAGCCAAGGGCAGTGACGGCAAGATAATCGAAGCCGACTTCCAGCTCGCTGGCGGGCCTTCGGTTCTCTTTGATACTGTTTTTCTTGCCCTCTCAGAAGATGCTGCAAAACAGCTCGCCATGCAGCCCGCCGCCGTCGGCTTCGTCTCCGACGCCTTCTCTCACCTCAAAGTCATCGGCCACACACCTGGCGCAGCCGCGCTCGCAACCAAGGCCGGAGTCATCCCGGATGACGGCATCGTCGCAGTCACCCAATCCCCGGACGCCTTTCTCACACAAGCCGCCAAAGGTCGCATCTGGGCGCGTGAACCGAAAGTACGTCCCATGGCTTGACTTCCTCTCCATCACAACCAGGAGGCAGGACGAGTAAATCCCCGTCCTGCCTCTTCTTTCTTATGCTGCCATGTCGAACCGGACAAAGTCAGTCAGCTTCTAATCTCTCTTCGAACATACCGGCAAAGGACCAGGGGACGAACCAACGCGAGGCCCCGCCGCCCGGACGGCAAATACCTAGTTCTTCTTTGCCACCATGAACGTGTCCCGTGTCTGCCATTCCACCTTCGCCGCCGCCGGGTCGGCCAGCCGGTACATTGTCGCCTTCAAACCATTCTTCTCCAGCGAAAACACGATGTAATGGAAATTCGGAAAGTCCGTACTCTGATACTGATCCGGCGGTGTCCGATCCACTTCATACGGATGGGCCCCGCCCCCACCCGACACCAGGTACACCACGCCATCCTGCGTGAACCGCTCATAGTTATGAATATGGCCCGCCGTCACCACGATCGCCGCGTGCAGCGTTGGTGCCACACTCCTGAGATAATCCCGCAGCGCAATCTCATTCGGCCGCGGATTATGGTCCACCTCGTACCGTGTCTGGATATCGGCAACCGGCGGATGATGCAGTCCGATCATCACAAAATCCACTGACTTAGGCAGATGGGTCAGTTGATCCGCAAGCCATAATCGCTGCGGGGAACCATCGGTCAGCGCCGACAAACTATCCAGCTGTAGCAGGTACACCCGCGATCCCAGCGCAACCGAGTACCACCGCATCCCTCGCAACTCGGGAAATACCGTCCACCAGTGCACCAGGCACTCGCTTTCCGATCCCTTGGCAAACTCGTGGTTCCCCAGCGCAGGGTACACATGCAGCCCCGCATCCTTCCACGCCCTCGTCTCGCTGCGATAAACGTCATAGTCCGCAGCCCGGCCGCCTGCATACGGCACATCGCCAGTCAGCTGCACGGCGTCCGGCTTCAACTCCGCAATCTTCGCAACCAGCAGCCTGCGAGCTGTCGGATTCGCCGCATCTACATTCGCTGGATCGGTAAAGCGCATATCGCCATACACCAGCACTGAAGGCTGCACATGCAGCGAAGAATCCGCCACAGTAAACGTCGGACCCGGCCCAGCCACCTTGCCGGCGGCTGGCGCCTGCGAACGGCATGATGTCGAAACGATAAGGACTGGCAGAAAAAGAGCAGAAACCACCCTGCGCATCAGCATGCACAAAGAATACAAGCCATACCCGTCAGTAGAAATCTGCTAAACGGAGGTACATGGATAGCCATCCCGGCTGAATCAAAGAAGCAGAAGAGGAGACGTGAGGAATAGAGAAACGCTCTAATTGCTGTCTGGCAAGCGAAACAGCTACGAGTCATTTCAGACAAAGCATCGCTTAGTCAGCGATCTCGATCGATGCGAAGCGATCGCACAAGCCAGAAAGCCATCATCCGCTGATCACTGGACCTGCTAACGGAACAGGTCCGGCAAGACCGTTTTAAGCGAGACTAGAACTCGGGGGCACCTCGGCGTAGATAAACCCCGGTCGAACCAGCTACCACGACAATCGTGCAGGCAAGAAGGAAGTAAATCACCATAGGCTTCGCCAGTGTCGGAGACCACACCAGGTCACTTCCAGCCCACAATGTCAGCAGCGTCGCAATAACCGTGAATTGCCCGGCAATCGTCAGCAACAGGGTGCCCTTGCGGCGACGCAGATCAAGCGCCTCAATCTGCTGCGGAGTCATATTTCGCTCTTCTACTGGAATGCTCAGGTTCGCCATGCTTTCTCCACCACCATCGTACCTCGCCGCGCCAACAAGCCGCCGCTAAGTTCCATCAAATCACGAGATACCTGCTGCAGTCCACCCCACCTTGACGACACCTTCCGACGTTGTCATACCGACCGGGTGGAGACTGCCTTCGCCGCCCAAAACAGCACCAACCCGACACACTAACCCGGATTGCTAAAGAAACGCCACCGTCTGCACTCCCGCCACTTCAAAACGTTTCCGGCACCGGATGTTCTTGCACGCCAGCTGATCATCCTTGCGCACCATGTAGCTCTGCCACTTGGCAAACTTGGCACGATCCCGCTCATCCGCATTCCGGCCAATCTGTGTCTTTTTCCGGCGCACCAGCCAGCCAAGCTGGTACTCGTCCGCCTTGCCGCAATGGGGGCACGTCAGCGTATGTGTCTTGGTCTCTGCTTTCTCGTCGTAAAAATCGCGCTCTTCCATCTCAACTCCTTCTTGCAATCCCCAAGAAGTATTCCATACTCAGAGGGTCTCCACACCGCGCCCATGCCCACCAAAAAGTCCAGGCCGTTTTCCGTTACCAAGGCCGTCAAGCTCAATGCGCGGGACCAGGTTGGCCAGCCCAAACCATCCAAGGTCATCCTCAGCGAACCCAAAGAGTCCCGTCGCGACCGCAAGCACAAGCCCAAGCTTGAAGACGTCATTCTCGAAAAGGATTAAAGCGCGCTAATCCTGCTGCACCTCTCCAGGCAACGGACATCTCACCCTTCGAGTGTGATCCGTTCTCATGATGATTCAGAACAAACTACAGCAGTCTCTCTCATCCTGGTGGCGTCAACAGGACCTGCGCGGCCAATCGCTGAGCGCCTTCAAAACCGGCCTCGCCGCCGTACTCTGTCTCTGGCTGGGACACACCTTCGGCCTGGCCCACAGCTACTGGGCCGCCATCACCGCCATCGTGGTCATGGGTTCAGACACGGGCGTCACCTTCACCTCCTGCCGCGACCGCCTCATCGGCACCGCCATAGGCGCCTTCCTCGGCTGGGCGACCTTCTACGCCTGGCACGGTCACTACCTGCTGTATGGATTGGCAGTAGCCATCTGCATCTTCGTCTGCAGCCTGCTCGAGTTCGACAAGGCCGGCCGCCTTGCCGCTGTCGCCCTCACCATCGTCGTGCTCATCCACATCGACGCCGGCCCCGGTCAGGCCGCCCTCGCCCGCTTTCTGGAAGTCTCCTTGGGCATCATCGTCGCGCTCGCCGTCACGCTCCTTGTCTTCCCGGCCAGGAAGGAAAGCCAACCCGCCCGGGCCTCCGCCTGACACCCGGAATTGGTTGCGTTGTCCAATTCCGCGACGCTGAGGAATGCTGCAGCACAGCCTGCCGCACAATCTAACGATACGAAGGTCCAGGCATAAGCGCCAAGGGGTACCATGCGATTGAAAACGGTACCCTCGCCTGATAGATCGCGAGCATTATCTAAACATCACAGGACCTTAAACGTTCTAGGAATTTACGAGCTTACCTACATCGGGTTCGCTCCGGGCAGCTACATTAAGATCGTATCCGTGCCAATTACGTTAGCTTTGCTGGTAGCGCCATGCGGCGGTTCGGGTATGCTCTTGAGGGCCGATTCCTCTCGCACTTTTCTGGTCTCAATGGAATGCATCCGTCTTCCATCGAATCACAGAAGTAGCATGCGCATCGTAGTAGCTTTTTCCATACGCACCACGATTGCCTGACATGCATCTTTGACCGGTTACATTGCACTCAAAGTTATATTCCTGTACGCACTGCGCGGGACTGGTGCCGCAACAAGTGGCTGCAACGGCACGAAGAAGAACACAGCGCTCATGAGGTTGCGCTTACCTTCTCGACTGGAAGCTGGCATGAATCTGCTCCTTCATCAAAACTAGCAATCGCAACTGATTTATTTAAGCGAAGCGTACTGCTATGAGTAGACCTTTCAAGGTCCAGGTCATCCATACCTTGCGGTGACAGGAAAGTAGTCCTACCTCACCGCGGCAAGCCTTCACTCCGCTGCAACTCCGGAAAAAAGCAGCTCCTCTTGAACAAAGAAGCTAGCAGCCTGCGCTGAAGGTTGAAACTTATCCCGGGACCCATGATCGATCATCCACCTTCGCTTGACGCAACGATCTAGTAATGAAGCCTTCTGCCTTCAAGAACCATTCACCTCGCAAGAGCCCGTCATGCATTGGCACGCCGCGATCTCGCCAGAGGCAAGCCCCCGGAGTATCGCGCCACCTCGCGGACACCGTGTACCAGGGCATCGTCGATGTGCTGAAGGCGCCCGACGGCGACTGCTTCATCGTCATTAAGAGCATTCACGCGAACATCTTATTTACGATCCACTCTGCCTCAGCGAGATGCAGCCGCCTGACTCCCTCCTGATCCATTTCCCGGCCCCGTCGGCAATAACAAGGATGCCAAGCTTGCCTCCTTCTGATTCATCGCGGACAAATGAAAGAGCAAGCTCCGTCCGTCCTGACGACACATGATCATCCTGGTCTTCGTGGACCGCTCGGATTGCCCCTTCGCCAATGACGAGCCGTGGACATGACAGCCAGACCCTCTGAAATCCAAGAAAGCATGCGGGCAACCTCAGGATGCCGGCTTCCTTCGCCCGACAATCAGGTGGCAACGCTCGCTTGCCGTTGCAGCAATCAAGAGCAAGCAACTCCCATGGATCGCACATCAGCCTTCAACCTGAACCACGCCGGCGTTGCTCTCCCTCCCCGATCGCGACACGCAATGATTCACCCACGAATCTTCAACAGAAAAGGTGGGATGATCAAAGCGATGCGAACGAGCTACTCACCCGCCCCTCACCCGCTCACTCGTACGCCCAGACACTCTCCTGCGCATAGAAGCCGCGCTGTTTCGGCTCGTCAGCCTGCTCGCATGTGCCGCTAGTTTCCGGGCCATTGGCTTTATTTGCGCTCCTGCTCCTTACACCGGACGTCGCACTCCTTGCGTATTTCGGAGGCGTTTCCAGGTTTGCGCAAACTGTCTACAACCTCCTGCATAGCTACGAATCGCGTGGCTGTTTACTTTGCACCAGCACACCGTAATCGCGCAGAGACTTGCGATCATATGGATCGCTCACATCGCCATGGACCGCGCCCTCGGCTTCGGCCTACAGCCATCTTCAATTACACAGACATTCAGCGAGCAGCGAATCACGACTGATCTTGTCTTCCACATAGAGACACTCGATCTGATCGCGTCTCGTCCAGCGCGACCGCGTGCTGCACAGAGGCGACGCTACAGGAAATTTATCTACACCACATGCTATGTGACTGAAAGCTCCAAGCTTCATCAGAGAACAGGCCCAGCCAAGGCTCATGCCGCAAAAAAGCAACATTTTGCCACACTCACCCTCTGACCCAAAGCACCACAGAAATCTTCGCGCAAAGAACTTACCTGAACTTCTACTGAAAGACCATCTCCGAACAGACGCACACCACAACTCCGGGGTCACAGCAAAATGAGTTCCGGCAAAGATCGTCACGGTGATTGATCGCCCCCCGTCCCGCGCAGGTACCCGATCAACTTCCTGGCAGAGGCGACTCCTTATCCTTCCAGGGACAATGGCGGCAACCCGAGTTGCAGCAGTAGCCCCGCTTCAGATGAAATGCCTCTGTAAAGACCAGGTACGGTCCATCCCAGTAACAATCTTCGTCATCATCGACTGCCGGACTCCCTGGTTCCGACGGCTCCGTCGCATGATTCGCTTGAGGCTCTAAGTTCGGCACTTCGTCGCGGTCAGTCATGCCCACTCTCAGACGTAAACAGCATCGCGCTCCGCTCCGCCATCACTGTTGCATTTACCGGGACGGCGGCCGCACTCCACTCCGCGCTCGGTGAATCCAATTTGGCGCCGACATAGATTCCATCAGAGAACTCGACCGTTCGCCCCGGGACAGCCACTGGCCGATCACCTGGAACCACGATCCCGACCAGGTTCATAGGATCGGCTGCGGCAATCGTAACCGTTTCGGAACGTTTCACCGCTCGCCGCAATTCCCGCAGGCTCTCTACCGCTTCGGGCAGCGCAAACTGCTCGCCCCCGAAGCCTGACAAAAACCGCCCGCCACGCACCACCCCGCGCGCCTCCAGTCTGCGCAACATCGGCAGCAGGTCACGCCATCGGGGAATCGTGGTCTCTCTTGCAAGCAGATCACGGAAGACTATGCCGTACCGGGCCAGGAGCATCCAGCACGCCGATTCCAATCGCTGCTCATGCAACTCCGCCTTACACCTTGAGTCCTCACCGGCGTGTGCCTCTGCGTGCGCTGCCAGCAGACACCAGCGCCCTACCGTACTGCGTTCCCGGTTCACTGCCCGGGCTCTCGACGGGGATGCAAATGCCTGCTTTCTGCGCGGATCAATCAGCATCCGTAAACTGTCGAACCCATCCGCAGTCACCAGCCCCGCTGCCACCAATTCCCACAATGCGCGACTTACTTCGGCTGCAGGAACACCCAGCATTCGCGAAAAATCCGCACTGAACGCCGCACCCCGCTGCTCAAGGCAGCAGCGCACTTTCAGCGCTAGCTCCGTAAGCGCTCCCTGCAGCGTCAACTCCGGCACGCTTCGTTCGCTCAGACACAAGTCCATCCACAGGGCAGTATCCCGTAGGAAGAAGGTGATCGGCGCCACCGAGGTTGGCACTACCCTGCGCGGCGCGCCATTCTCCGCCGACGCGAAGGCAGGATGCGGCGAGATCCGTCCCCACCCCACGGCTCCGGACAGGCACAACGCATCCAGCATGCGCGGATCGTAGTCAGCCACTCTCCGTGACAAAAGCGAGAACTCCCACTCGATTGCGGGCGCTTCGAAACCCTCCAGCTGCCGCAAAGCCTCCAACACGCCGGCTTCGCCCGTCAGCTGAGACTGCGCCGCAAGGTGTTGCCAGTGCAGCAGCCATTGCATATAAGCCGCAGGAGTGACCGGCTCAATCTGTTTCCGCAGCGATGCCAGCGTTCGCTTGTGTATCCTCTGCAGCAGTCGCCGTTCGCACCATTCCACGTCGAAGTCCGCAACGGCAGCATCGGTTCGCCGCACTTCAAAAACACCCCGCAGGATGCTCCCCTGCATCTCCATGGCAAGGAACGCCTTGAACACCTCACTGGCCGCAATTCCCAGGAACGTCCCCAGTGACCCCGCAGTCATGGGGCCCAGGATGTTCATCCATCCATTGATTGCTTTGCGCAGTAACGCTTCATCCAGCCCCATAAAAGAGGACGGATCTCCCACAAGCAGCTCCGCGTGCTCAGCGGCTGCCAGGTAACGCCCTTCCACACTCCGCGCCCGGCCTTTCTGCTCCAGGCGGCTGAAGAACAATGACCAGTCTCTTGCCGCGCGCCGATCCAGAATGCTATATGGCACAATCACGAGTGCATACAGCAGGTCGTGCAGTTCATGCTCATCGCGGATATCAGGCCAGCACTCCTCGCGCACTGCGGCAATTGCCTCAGGATCCAGGCGTCCTGCCTCACCCAGCAATTTCTCCGGCACCCTCCCTCGCAGATTCACCGCGTTTGCTCGCCGCTCTTCCTGCGGCGCATCATCGAGGTACGCATACGGATTCGCATTCAGTAATTCATGCGCAAAGGCTGACGGCGTCGTCGTATCCACAGCCACGCAACGGATCGTCCCGGACTCGATATTGGCCAGCACCTGCTTCAGACCTTCAAGATCCATCGCCTCCTGCAGCACATCCTTCATCACCTCGCGGATCAGCGGATGATTGGGAATCTCGATGTCGCCCTCTATATTCTCCTGGCACGCGGCTACCGACGGAAACACTGATGCCAGCAGATCGTCACCCCGAGTCCTCAGGATCTGCGGCGGTACCCTCTTGCCTTTCTGCATTCGCAACAACTGCAGACTGCGGCCCGCATCCCAGCGCCAGCGCGCCTTGAAGATGGGCGAGGTCAGGGATGCCTGCTGCAGCAACTCTGTCACCGTGTCGACGGTCAGAAAGCGAAAGACATCCTGCAAAGGAAAACTATGCTGCTCGGCCAGCGATATGTTCAGGCCGTTATCCGTTGCCGCCGCCTGTAGTTCGAAGTTGAAGCCACGGCAAAAGCGCTTGCGCAGCGCCAGCCCCCATGCCTTGTTGATGCGACCGCCAAACGGCGCATGCAAAATCAACTGCATGCCGCCGCCTTCATCGAAAAACCGCTCCGCCACGATCGTCGTCAGGCTGGGAACCGTACCCAGCACAGCCCGCCCGGCCACCACGTACGAAATCATCTGCATCGCGCCCGATGACGGAACACAGCAGGTCTCCATTAACCATTCCATGCACGCCGCGACATCCGGATGGGTCGCACTCACATATCCCGGAAGCACAGCCCTTGCACCGGATGATGGAATGCGCGCACCGATCTGCTCCCGCAGATCGGATACATACTGGCTTAACTCGATGGTTCTCTGCGGTGCCTCGCCCGCCCAGAACGGCACATTCGGCGGCTGTCCGTGTGCATCCTCTACCAGCACCCTCCCCGCACTTTCCACCCGCTGGATCCGCCAGCTCGTATTGCCCAGCAGCACCACGTCTCCGGCGCGTGAATCAACAGCAAAATGCTCGTCCAATGTCGCGATCTGCACGCCTTCCGGCATCAGGATCACGGAATAAATTGCTGCATCCGGAATACTGCCGCCATTCGAGATGGCAATCATCCGCGCACCCCGCCGCGCCTGCAAACGACCGTGAATGCGATCCCGCAGCAGGTACGATCCGTACCGCCCGCGCGATGACTCAATGCCATCTGCCATCAGGCACAGCAGTTCGTCGAATTGTTCCCGTGTCAGTTCCTTGTAGGGATAAGCACGCCGCACCACGGCAAACAGGTCGTCTTCCTGCCACGGTTCTGCTGCGCACATCGCCACAATCTGCTGCATCAGGATGTCCAGCGGACAGGGCGGCACCTCCAGCCTGTCCAGGTCGCCTGCCTTCATCGCGCGGATCAGACCTGCCTGTTCCATCAGGTCGTCCCGAGTGGTCGCGAAAAAACGTCCCTTCGGGATAGCGCCGCGCCAGTGTCCCGCCCGGCCCACCCGCTGCATCGCTGCGCATATCGCCCGCGGCGTATTCACCTGGCACACCAGGTCGATCGACCCGATATCGATGCCTAGTTCCAGCGAGGCAGTCGCGACCAGCAGCTTGATCTCGCCCGCCTTTAATCTTCGCTCCGCCTCGTGTCGTAGTTGCCGCGAAAGAGACCCGTGATGTGCTCCGACGTGCTCCGCCCCGATCCGCTCACCAATGACATACGCCAGCCGCTCCACCATGCGCCGGGTATTCACAAACACCAATGTCGACCGGTGTTCCAGCGCCAGCTCCGCCAACCGGTCATACACGGAGTCCCAGATCGCGTTGGAAGCCACAGACCCCAACTCGTCATCCGGCAGCTCAATCGCCAGGTCGAGAGTTCTTCGCGTTCCAACCTGCACAATGGCCGGCCCGGTACAACCTCCTGTCAGGAAATCACCAACAGTCTCAATCGGATTCTGCGTAGCCGACAAACCAATCCTCTGCGGCCCTGTAGCCAGCCCCACCAGCGATCCAGCAGGCGTCAGACGATTTTCTCCGCACACCAGTGAATCCAGCCGTTCGAGCGACAACGTCAGGTGCGCACCACGTTTGTCATCCGCAAGCGCGTGGATTTCGTCGACGATTACCGTCCGGACGCGCCTCAGGTTCTCACGGCTCTTGTCTGCAGTCAAAAGGATGTACAGCGACTCCGGCGTCGTTACCAGGATGTGCGGCGGCCGCTTCAGCATCAGCCGTCGCTCCGATTGCAGCGTGTCGCCTGTACGCACCGCTGTGCGTATCGGCGAACACAGGTACCCGCGCTCCAGCGCCAGCTGTTGGATCTCTGCCAGCGGCTGTTCCAGGTTCTTGCGTATGTCGTTGGAAAGCGCCTTCAACGGCGAGACGTAGACCACTTCCGTCACGTCCCGCAGGCTGCCTTCGATGGATCGCCGGATCAGCTGATCGATACAGATAAGAAATGCCGCCAGCGTCTTGCCCGAGCCGGTTGGCGCAGAAATCAACGTCGGCCGGCCTGCCAGGATATGCGGCCATCCCGCATCCTGTGGCTCTGTCGGCGTGCCGAAGCGACCGACGAACCATTCCTGAACGACGGGGTGCGCCCATGCCAGGCCGCCGGGACAATCGAAGTGCATGGGATCGAGACTGGGGGAAAGCAGCTCCATGAAGAGCTAGTGTATCGCCGAAACAGGGAGTCCTGTCGCTATTTGTTCGCCCCTTTGTTGCCGCTTCCCGAATCGGCTTACGAACCGCTTACATATTCCGTTCCTGATTCTTATGGGCTGGGATTTGGAATAAAAACACCGGCAAGTTACCGGCAAGAGGACGTATGAGCGCATTCCAGACATCACGGCCATTGGTAGTAGACGCCAACCAGTCCAGATCCGACACTACCATCGCAGCAGACAACGGCTTCCGCCATGTTCGGCGCGGCGAGTGGATCATTCGGGGAGAGAACGGCGAGTGCTACGTGGTTGACGATTCGTTTTTCCGTCGCACCTTCCAGCCGGTGGAGAGCGACCATCCACTCAGCGTCGCCTGTGGACAGGCCGCCGAAGGCCGCCATTACGGCAGCTGACACAATGAAAGAGGCCGGCATTTTCGGTGCCGGCCTGCATTATTCACTCAGCCTTTTCTTAGTTTGAGCCGCGCTTGCTCGCCGGGCTGGGCTTCTGGTCGCCTCCGCGCTTCATCGGCGGCGGCGGCAAGTTGCCCCAAAGCGCATGGTCGTAGGTCACGGCGGTCAGCTCACTGTGGCCGGTGGAGAACACCATCGGCGACGGTGTGCCCTTGTCGTTCGGCAGCGGATCAAAGGTGATTGTCAGCTGGCCACCCGATACCTTGAAATGACCGAATGACGTCACCTCGTCGTCCCCGTGCGGGCTCTGCGACACGGTCGCCGTTCCATCCGCTCCCAGGCTCAGACTCATGCTGTGATGCTTCAGCGAGAAGTCCTGCATCTCGCTCTGGCTCAGCGATTCGGTCTTGGTGCGCGTCTCACCGTTGTACTCACCGGCATACTTGGCCAGTTCCTTGTCGGGCTTCGGCGCCTTCTCGTGCTTGTTGGCAAATGCAGCCGGAAGGGAAAGCGTCAGCATGGCAGTCACAACAGCATTGCGGATTGATCGTGCATTCATGCCAGCCATCATAATTTCTCCTCGATGCCAGGTGTCATAAGTAAGCACCGGGGAACATTACCTGCTCTGTAGATGACGTCCCCAGAAAGCTCATTGCCTACACTGAACGGGTGATTCCGCTTATTAGTCAACCTTCAACAGCACCACGCCATGTGCCGCAACATTCGCCGTGTATCCGTCCTTCAGCGTCACGTCTTTACCGCTCCACACATCTTTCGCATGCGCGCCGGACTTCACACCCACATCTGCCAGCTTCAGTGTCACCGGCCCGGCATTCTCGCTGCGGTTGAATAACGCCACGGCCTTGCCATGCTCCAGCTGGCGTGACCAGATCTCGTAATACTTAAGGCCGTTGACCCGGCTCTGCACGGCTTCCACCTGCTCGCCCTGCTTGCCGAGCGGATCCTGGTCGATGGCGACCACATCCTTGTTCTTTAGGATCGCGAGGGTGTCGTCGGACATCTTCGACAGGTCGTTTCCAGCCAGCAGTGGCGCGGCCAGGATGGCCCACAGGCTCATATGCGTCCGGTACTCGTCGCTCGTCATGCCGCCGTTGCCGACTTCGAGCATGTCGGGATCGTTCCAGTGTCCGGGCGAGGCATACTTTGACAAACCTGCCTGGCCGAATCCGATCTCAGCCATACGCTTGTATGTGTCGTCGATATCGCCGGTAGTGCGCCACAGGTTGCCGCCTACCTGAGGGCCCCACGTCCACACATCAGCCCACCCGTACTGGCACAGGCTGTAGACGATCGGCCGGCCGGTTGCGAGCAGGGCCTGGTGCATCTTCTCGTAGGCGTCCTTCATCATCTTCGTGGCCTGGGCGTTGTGATCATCGCCTGCCTGCTGGTGCATGATCGATCTGAAACCGCAGAGGTCGTATTTCAGATAGTCGATGCCCCAGGCCGCATACGTCTTGGCATCCTGTTCTTCGTGCTGGTAGCTGCCCAGGTAGCGGGCACAGGTCTGCGGCCCGGGGGAGGAGTAGATGCCGAGCTTTAGGCCTTTGCTGTGCACGTAGTCGGCCAGTGCCTTCATGTCGGGAAACTTTTCGTTGGTCTGAATTTCGCCGTTGGCATTGCGGGATGCGGCTTCCCAGGTGTCATCGATATTTACATATATGTAGCCGGCATCCTTCAGACCGCTGGAGACCAGTGCATCGGCTGCGGCGCGCACGTCCTTGTCTGTCACCTTGTCAGCAAAATGGTTCCAGCTGTTCCAGCCCATGGGCGGCGTCAATGCGGCCTGCGCCTGCAGATTTGTAACAGCAGCAAACGTCATGGCGGCAAAGACGAACCCTGACAGAACCGCTTGCAGGCGGCGGGCAGACAGACGTACGCGATCGAATGACAAAGTGGTTATCCTCCGGAGAAAACGCTTCACGCGAAACCATTCCACTCTAGGTGCGGTACCGGTCACAGTCAACCGGCAGCGCGGGCAGGTCCACCATTCATGACCGATTCATGCAAAGTTGCTGCAAACCGGCAAGTGAGACTGCTAGACTCTCGCCATGATTGAAGCCGCACTCTCGATGGCCAAAGTACAGTTTGCTCACAACCGCTGGGCAAATGAAAAGCTGCTCGATTCGCTGAAGAGCCTGTCGGCTGAGCAATACTCCGGAACGCCCTGCAGTGGCAATGGTTCGATTGCTTCGACTGTTTCGCACCTGCTGCTGGTCCAGCAATCTTGGATTACGTTTTTGAGCGGGAGCGCCGGGCTCGCCGAGGCCATCGACATCGTGCGCAATGGCAGCCCGATGCCGGATCCGGTTGCGGCAGAATCCCGCTGGCAGGAGATTGACGAGGCGACCAGCGCTTACCTCGATACGCTTACGGATGAAGCGTTTGTCACCGAGGTGCCGTTTTCTCTGCCGAGCGGCCTGAACTCGTCGCTGCCATTGTGGGAGATGCTGCTGCAGCTGACCAGCCACGGCGTGCATACCCGCGGCCAGATTGTCAGCGCTGTTCGCAGCACTGGCACCAAGCCGGCCGAAGTCAGCTTCCTGTCCTTCTGCATGGAGACTCGGAAAGCGAGCGTGGCTCCGGAAGAAGAGGACGAAGTCTGAGTGGCGGATTATCCGCGCTGGTAGTCTCCGGACTTTCCGCCTGACTTTTTTTCGAGTTGTATGTTCTGGATGACGATTCCTTTATCCAGGGCTTTGCACATGTCATAAATGGTGAGCGCGGCGATGGAGGCCGCGGTCAGGGCTTCCATTTCGACGCCGGTCGGACCTGTCGTTGCTGCTATTGCACGGATCGCCACTCCGTCATTCGTAACTGTGGCCGTAACATCCACAAAACTAAGAGGCAAGGGGTGGCACAGCGGGATCAATTCCGAAGTGCGCTTGGCTGCCTGGATCCCTGCAAAACGGGCAACTTCGAGCGGATTTCCTTTGGGATTCTGTGGCAATGCGGCAAGAACGGCTGGCGAAAGCTGGACGAATGCGGAGGCTTCTGCTTCGCGCCGCGTTAGTTGCTTACTACTAACATCCACCATGCGCGCGCGGCCGGTCTCATCGAAATGCGATAGCTGGTCGGTCATCTTCCAAGCGTAGCAGTGTTGTGAAACCCGGTTCGCAGAAGTACCAATTGTTCCACGTGGAACAATTTGGGTGGATTGTTCCACGTGGAACATTTTGCAGCAGATTGTTCCACGTGGAACATTTTGATCAGAGTCGGCGACGAATGGCGGAGATGAGATGAAAGCCTACGGTCTTTCCAGCAGAGGTGCCGGATGATTGCGGTGTTTGTGATAAGGCGGGCTAAGCTTCGAGCAATACTGCGACAGGCGCCCCGGACTCGATGTGTTCCCGGTCAGGCGGGATGACTGCGAAGCAGTTTGCGCGGGCAGTTGCGGCTACGTCGCCCGAACCCTGCCAGGCCACCATCTGCACGGTCGCACCCTGCCAGTCGGATGCCAGTACAGCAGGAAGGAAGCGCGTGGTGCCGCCTTTGTGCGTAAAGGCATCGACCAGCCGGGCCTGTGCAAACAGCGGCTTCGCGGCTTGCTCGCCTCCAAGTGCACGCAGTAGCGGCGCCGCGAAGAGTGCGAAGGTGACCATGGTGGAGACAGGATTGCCGGGCAGGCCGAAGAAGTATTTTGCTGCAGCCGGAAAATGGCCGAAGACCAGTGGCTTGCCGGGCTGGATGCGCACGCCAGTGAACAGAAGCTCGGCGTCGAGGGTCACAAGGACCCGCTCGACGAAATCGAACTTGCCCATGGAGACGCCGCCCGAAAGCAGGACCAGGTCAGCCTGGACTGCTTCTGCAATCGCGGATTGAAGACCGAGCATGGAGTCGCGCACGATGGGCAGGCGCATGGCCAGTCCGCCGGCGCGCTCAACCTGCGCTGCGAGGGAGTAGCTGTTGGAGTTGCGGATCTGGTAGTCAGTCAGCGGCTGGCCGGGCTCTACCAGTTCATCGCCGGTGGCGAGGATGGCGACGCGTGGCTTTGTGTACACCTCAACTTCTGTGACGCCAGCGGACACTGCGGCCCCAATGTGCATGGCCAGCAGGCGCGTACCTTTCGCAACGAGGGTGCCCCCGGCCTTTGCTTCGGCGCCGGCCGGCACCACGTTTTCGCCGGGCTGCAGGGAGCGGCCTGGCTTCGGGTTGATGGAAACTGCACTGATACCCGGTGGTCCCAAGTGGGTGACACCGACATGCTCGATCATCAGCACTGCGTCTGCTCCGTTCGGCATGGGGGCGCCGGTCATGATCTCGACTGCTTCTCCGGGTTGGACGGTCCCGGCGAAGGGCGGCTCGCCTGCGCGAAGCTGGCCGATCACTTTCAGCGATTCGAGTTGCGCGTCGGCCGCGCGCATGGCGAAGCCGTCGCGAGTGGAGCGGTGGAAGGGCGGCTGATCGCGATCGGCGTGGATGTCGGCGGCGAGGCAGCGGCCTGCTGCGTGTTGGATCGCGACTGTCTCTGTGGGAAGCTTGATCAGCTTTGCTGCGTGGGCGGCGACGAGGCGCCAGGCTTCCGGGTAGTCGAGTACAACGTCTTCGATGACCATGCTGGGGGAAGTTTACGGTACTAGCGAAACGGGCACAGGCGCTTCGTGCTTTTGGTTTGTCAGGGATCCTTTGACTCGCCTCATCGGAATAGTTCGCTCTGGCCGGGAAGTGCGGTTCGCGCAGCGCGAAGGCCCACCCCAGCCGCGCGAGGATGGGGCACCCGAGTTTGTGATGACCGCTGCTTCGGGCTGGAAGCTCTTTATGAATTCTTTATACTGGAGGAGGCAGTCCGATCCCCCGGGACTTGCCAGACCAGGTGATCGTGCAGCAGACGCCTTCTCACATCCGGGACCACATCGACCTTATCGTTCGCCACGAGCAGGAGTTCCTGGAGCGGCGCACCTTTTCCGAACGGCTGGGCGACTCGATCGGTGCGTGGGTGGGCAGTCTGACGTTTGTCGTCGTGCACTTGCTGTGGTTTGCCGGATGGGTTCTTGTTAACTCGGTGCACGTCGGCCATATTCGGCAGTTCGATCCTTTTCCCTACAATCTGCTCGACACCCTGGTCGCGATGGAAGCGATCTTCCTCGCCAGTTTTATCCTGATGCGGCAGCAACGGCTGGGCCGCCGGTCGGACGAGCGCGATCACCTGATCCTGCAGATCCTGCTGCTGACAGAGAAGGAGATTACAGTCTCGCTCGGGGTGCAGCGGGAGATTGCGCGGAAGATCGGCCTGTCGCGCATTGCGGATAACGAAGAGGTGCGTGAGCTAAGCCAGCATACTTCGATTGAGGCGGTGGCGGAGAATCTTGCCGAGTCGCTGAAGGAACAGCAGCTGGTAGCTGAATAGGCCGGTCCAGACCACGACGGCATCTGCCTTCTATACTGACTAACTGGCGCGTGATTTGGGTGTGCTTGAGTAACGCCACGGCATCGTCGCGCCTAAAAACTTAAGGAGTGGTTGGCATGCCTGCTGTTCGCAAGGAAAAAGATTCGCTTGGCTTTGTGGAAGTTCCGGAAGGCGCGTATTACGGCGCACAGACGGTTCGCGCGGTTGAGAATTATCCGATCTCCGGCATGCGGGCGCATCCGCTGCTGATTCGCGCGCTGGGGATGGTGAAGCGGGCTGCTGCGGAAGCGAACAAGTCGCTGCAGCTGATCGAAGATGATCGCGCCGATGCGATCATCCAGGCGGCGCAGGAAGTCATCGACGGCAAGTGGAACGAGCAGTTCGTGGTCGATGTGTTTCAGGCCGGTGCCGGTGTGAGCCTGCACATGAATACCAACGAGGTGATCGCGAACCGGGCGAACGAGATTCTTGGCGGCAAGCTGGGCGAGTATGCGAAGGTCCATCCGAATGACCATGTGAACTACGGGCAGTCGACGAATGATGTGTTCCCTACAAGTATGCGTATCGGCACGCTGCTGGTCCTGGAGACGCTGTACCCAGTGCTGGATGGGCTGGCCGCTACATTTCGGAAGAAGGCGGCGGAGTTTGACGGGATTATGAAGTCGGGCCGCACGCATATGCAGGATGCGGTGCCGATCCGGCTGGGGCAGGAATTTGCGGCGTACGCGCTGACTGTTGAGAAAGCAAAGAAGTTTATCGTGCTGGCATCGGACTCGCTTAGAGAGCTGGGTCTGGGCGGCAGTGCTGTGGGGACGGGGATCAATACGCATCCGGATTACCGGGTGAAGGCTGTCGAGAACCTGGCACGGATTTCCGGACAGCAGGTTTCTCCGGCCGACGACATGCGTTGGGCGATGCAATCGAATGCGTGCATGGCGGATGTGAGTGCTTCTCTGCGCGGGCTGGCGCTGGAGGTGATCCGCATCTCGAATGATGTGCGGCTGTTGTCGTCGGGACCGAATACGGGCTTCGCGGAGATTTATCTGCCGAGTCTGCAGCCGGGGTCGTCGATCATGCCGGGCAAGATCAACCCGGTGATGCCGGAGCTGGCGGCCATGGTGAGCTTCCAGGTAGTGGGCAATGATACGGCGGTGGCGATGGCGGTGCAGGGCGGGCAGCTGGAGCTGAACGTGATGATGCCGACGATGGCGTACAGTGTGCTGCAGAGTGCGACGATTCTCGCGAATATGCTGCGGCAATTTGATCGCTATTGCGTTGCGGGGATTACGGCGAATGAGGAGCGGTGCAACTACTATGCGCAGTCGACGGTGTCGCTGGCGACGGCGCTGAATCCTTATATCGGGTATGCGAAGGCGGCGGAGATTGTGAAGGAGTCGGTGGCGACGGGGGAATCGATTATCAAGATCGCGCGGTCGAAGCAGTTGCTGAGTGAGGCCGAGATTGCGGAGATCCTGGATCCGGTGAGGATGACGGAGCCGCAGTATCCGCTGGATTCGGCTAAGGAGCGGGATAGGAAGGTCAAAGGGTAAGGCTGGCGGTCTCGCTGAGGAAAGCGGATCGCTTTCGGATACCCACCCTAGCTGCGCGAGGGTGGGCACCCGGAGTTGTG
>CAZZUX010000013.1:27807-48481 GCA_964657395.1 uncultured Ktedonobacteraceae bacterium | reverse complement strand
AGCGTGGTCGCCGATGGCGTGGAAGCCAATCTGGAAGCCTGCCGCCATCCTCTCCGTAGTCATCGCATCCAGGTTCGGCTGGGTGTAGCGTGCAAGGCCGGCGTTCTTCGGATCGTCGCTGTAGGGTGCGTTCAGGGCTGCTGTACGAGAACCAAGGGAGCCATCCATGAAGCCCTTGAGCATGCCTGTATGCAGCATGCGATCAGTGGCAGGATGAGCATTGCGATGCTCTTCCAAGATTGCGATAGGATCAGCAAAGGCGAGCCACTCGCTGATACGAATTGGCAGCTTGCCATCGTGCTCGAGTGATGCGAAGGCGAGGAAATCATCCCAGTCAGAGTTGTCCTGAACTGTGGTAACCCCGCGGGCGACTGCATCGGCGAGCGCGAGTGAGAGTGCCTGACGACGTTGTTGCATCGTTGGGACGGGGATGTGCGCCTCGACCTGGCTCATGGCGGTGTCCCGCACAATGCCTGTGAGCGGAGTACCGGTGCCGCCCAGATGATCGAACTTTCCGCCTTGTGGATCCTGTGATGCGGGGCCGAGTTGCGCAGCTTTCAAGGCGAGCGAATTCGCGACGCCGATGTGTCCGTCCGTTCGAGTGAAGAAGGCAGGATGATCACCGGTGACAGTGTCGAGATCACGCGCAGTCGGCAAAGTCCTATCGGCCCACTTGGTATGGTCCCATCCGCCACCCTGCAGCCACATGCCTGGAGCTGCGTTGGCGGCTGCAGTCTTAATGCGGGCTGTCATTTCTTTCAGAGACTGAACTCCATCGAGATCGACTGTCATCTTCTGTCGTCCGGCATAGGCAAGATGCGCGTGGGCATCGTTGAAGCCGGGCATGACGAAGGCCCCCTTGAGGTCGATGACGTTTGTGTATGCATCTCGAAGCTGCAGCACGGTGGCATCGCTGCCAATGGCCGTGATGAGCCCATTGCGAATGGCCACTGCGCTGACCTTCTCAGGAACCGAGTCCAACTGCTCTCCGGTGAGGATGGCACCGTTGTAGAAAATGGCATCAGCGTGCGCAGAAGGCTTCGGCGCCTGACTTTTCAGTAGCGGTGCCGCAAGGAGGAAGAGCGGCACCATGCTGGCAATGTTGAACAGAACTCGGTGCCTTGATCGAGGCGGTGTGATGCGAATCATGCTCAGAGTGTATAGCCGGCTTGGGTACGGCAAGGGTGGTTCTGTGATGCTTGAAGGAAGGGCACGATTACGAAGCGACTTCTTCAGACAGTGCGAGCACGAGCAGCAAAATGCGCTTCAGTGCAAGTTCGCGGTTGGTAGCATCGAACCACTCGTTCCGCGTATGAATGCCCCCGCCGTCGCCGCCGGCACCAAGGCTGAGAGCGGGGATGCCAAGCGATAGCGGGATATTGGCGTCGGTCGAGGCGAGACGGAGCTGAGTCTGCAATCCAAGGTGCCGGTCTACGGCGCGCAGTGTGTCGAGAATAGGAGCTCCTGCCGGGAGCTTGCCTGCCGGGCGATCTCCGATGTTCTCGATGGCTGCGGTCAGAGGCGCCGGGCGCAGGCTGCGCGAATAAGGACGGTTGTTAGCGCGAGCCAAACAGTCATCGATGGATCGCCGTAGTTCGCCTTCCAGCCGCTGCAACTCACTGGTATCCGTGCTGCGCAGGTCGAAGCGGGCGGAGGCGTGCTCCGGGACTGCATTCACAGCACTGCCGCCACTGATGGTGCCGACGTTCAGAGTGGTTCGAGGAGTGCTGGGCAGCTGCAAAGACGACATCGCAGTGATGATGTCTGCCAACACTACGATGGGGTTGGGTGCATCCGCGTCACTCCACGAATGGCCGCCGGGACCATTGATGGTGACCATGTAGCGCTTGCTGCCGAGAGCCTCGTTGACAGCGATCTGGTCACCGGCACCATCGAGCACGATGTGCGCCGCGATGCGGTGCCGGTAGATGGAACCTGTGTAGAGGTGGCGGATGCCTCGCAGATCTCCTTCTCCCTCTTCACCGACATTGCCGGCAAACACCAGGTCGCAGCCTGGCTGGATGCCGGCTGACTTCAGAGCTGCTGCGAGGGCAAGCAGCCCCACGAGCCCAGCTGCATTGTCGCAGGCACCTGGTGCGGTTAGAAGGCGATGAACGAGGGTCGATTCGATCGGAGTTTCGGCGGGGAAGACAGTATCCAGGTGGGCGGAGACGAGGATGACTGGATGAGACGAGAACGTGGGATCGCCTGCAGGAGCAGCGTTCGGATCTTTCCAATATTCACCCTGGCGATGATAGATGGCGTCATGCGCATAAACGCCGATCGCATTGCCTTCGTTGTCGATATGGACGTCGCCCAGTTCGAGTTGCTGCAGTCGCTCCGCCATCCAGAGTGCACGATCGATCTCGCCGAAAGGCGGCGCTGGAATGGAGACGATGGCGCGCTGCCAATCCATGAGTTTGCCGTCATTGAGGTGAAACCAGCGGAACGCCTGGTGTATGCGCCGGTCGCTCGCGAGACGGTTGATGCGGGAAAACAACGTGCTGGGCGCCGTGGAAGACATCCGGGATGGCCTTAGCGTAGCATCCGCCGGCGCGGGGTAAATACGCTGCGGAGAGTCAGTAGTCGACATGGTGAAGAAAGAGGCCCCTCGCCGGGGCGGTACGGCCTGCGACACTGCGATCACGAGCCTCAAGGATGCGGGTAAGATCTGCGGGCTGACGCTCTCCCCAACCGACTTCGAGGAAGGTGCCGACGAGGTTGCGGACCATGTGGTGCAGAAAGCCATTGCCGTTGACGCGATACACAAGAAGGCTGAGTGCCGGCTCAGAGGTGTGGCTCTGTGTCCAGGATGACTCGCGGATGATGCGGACGTTGTTTGTGTCGCGATCGGTAGCCGAGAGAGCGCGGGACGCACGGTCTGGATCTGAGGCAGCAAAGGAAGTGAAGTCGAATTGGCCAATGACACACTTCGCTGCCTGCTGCATTGATGCCACATCAAGCGGCCGGCTTACTGCATAGGCGAAGCGCGTAAGCCATGGGGGACAGATCTGCCCGGCGAAAGGGTCACACACAATGATGCGGTACTCGTAGCTTTTCCCTCGTGCGCTGTGGCGGGCATGGAAGTCCGGAGCGACGGTGCACGCAGAGAGGATTCGGATGGACTCGGGCAGAGCGTGATTGAGGGCGCGAAGAAAATTAGCAGGCGGGATGGCTGCCATCAGCGCAAAGGAAGCTACCTGCGCCATGGCATGCACGCCGGCATCGGTACGCCCTGAACCCTGCGGCAGAACAGACTCGCCCGTGATCCGGTGGATGGCCGAGGCGAGTGCTCCCTGGATGGTGCTGAGTCCGGGCTGTATCTGCCATCCCCGGAAATCGGTGCCGTCGTAGGCGAGTTCCACTTTCCAGGTAGCAGCTCCGCCGAACGTCACTGCCGGTGATTCACTCTGGATGTTGGCAGTATGGGTCATGGTCTTCAAACTCAATGCTGAGATGAGGATACGCAACATGGGTGCGGTATACTCGCTCGGAAACAGGGAACTGTTCAAGTAGATAAAACATGGAACGAAGGAAGACTTGGTTCCGTACCTGAATATGCGCACGGCCGCTGCTCCCGCTGGTGCCGAATCTGTGATGGGACTTGATAACCAAGCATGAAGCTACAGTCCACTGCTGCAATCGCCTGCCTGCTCCTGAGTCAATCTCTTTCCTTTGCTACGGCACAGCAAACGACGCCGCTCAGCACCGGTAATGTCACTGCGGGCCTGCCTGCGGAGCCTACACCGAATGCGACCAAGCTTGGCGTTGAGCATCCAGGCCTTCGTGACTACAGCAAGCCGAACCGGCCCTTTCCCAACATCATCAAGCCGTACCTGTCGGTGCCGGTGGCCTCGCCCAATTTCTACAACTCGCCGCGTCTCGGTGATTTGTTAAAGGATGGCAAAATTTATCTGTCACTGAGTGACGCGATCCTGCTGGCGCTTGAGAATAACTACGACATCGCGATTGCTCGTTACAACCTGGACATTGCGGACACTGACATCCTTCGGGCCAAGTCGGGAGCGTTCAGTATCCTCGGCGTGAATTCCGGATTGGTCACTGGAACGCTTGGCGGATCGAGTTCCACGCTGAGCTCGGGTGGCGGCCCCGGCGGCACCACTGCCGGCACCAGCGGCGCCACGAGTGGAAGCACCGGTCTGCAGACGAGCGGCCTGGGACCGACGCCCGAGACATTGGATCCCGTAATTACCGGACAGGTTCAGCTGGAAAGGACACGCGTTCCGCAGTCGACGACTTTCCTTACCGGTCAATCGTCGTTGAACCAGAACACGGATTTCTACAATTTCGGTTACCAGCAGGGCTTTCTGACAGGAACCGGGCTGAATGTTACGTTTAACAATTCTCGTCAGACCAGCAACAGCATCGTGAACAGTTTCAGTCCTACTCTGTCGTCGGCTTTCAAGGCACAGGTGACGCAGCATCTGCTGCAGGGATTTGGTACCGGTATCAACGGCAGATTTATTGCACAGGCGGTGAATGACCGGCGCATCACGGACTCATCCTTTCGCCTGCAGCTGCTTTACACCATCAACCAGGTGGAAAATATCTACTGGGCGCTGGTGAGTTCCTATGAAGACACCCAGTCGAAGCAGAGAGCGGTGGATCAATCCACGCAGGTAGCTTCAGATGATCGCAAGCAGCTGAAGATCGGGACACTGGCGCCTCTGGATGTGCTGAATGCTGACAATGCAGTGGCGACGGACAAACAGGCGCTGATCAGTTCACAGACCAACCTGCAGTATCAGCAGCTGGTGATGAAGCAGGCAATCGCGCGCAACCTGAATGATCCGCTACTGACAGCGGCACCTGTAATCCCGACCGACCGCGTGTCGTTGATCGAGACGCCAGAGGAACAGATGCCTCTTGATCAGCTGGTGGCCGAAGCGTATATGAATCGGCCCGAGATTGAACAATCGCTGTTGACCCTGAAGAATGCGCAGATCACGGTCAAAGGCATCAAGAATGGGCTGCTGCCGACGGTAGACTTGTATGCGTACTACAGCGGCAATGCCATCGGCGGTGCGGTGAGCCCGTTCTGCAATCCGGCCTACTTTGGCGCAGAGTCCTGCAACGTGTCGCCCGTTGGATACTCGAGTGTGTTTCAGAACCTGTTTAACAGCAGCGGTCCGGACAAAGCAGTCGGCGTGAACCTTAACATTCCTCTGCGGAACCGCCAGGCGCAGGCAGCGGAAGCACGTTCAGTGCTGGAATATCGGCAGGACCAGATGAAGCTGGAGCAGCAGTATGTGCAGGTGCGCATCCAGGTCATTAACAAGCAATACGCGTTGACCAACGATCGCGCAGCAGTACAGGCAGCCATGGCAACTCGTGATTACAACCAGCAGGCACTTTTGGCGGAGCAGAAGAAATACCGGCTGGGCGCGTCTACCAGTGCTGCCGTGCTGCAGCAGCAGCGCAGCCTGGCAGCTGCCGAGAATACAGTGATTTCCGACCTGGCAACGTACGCGATCGATCGCGCCAGCCTGGAACAGGTTGTGGCTAATACGCTACAAAAGTATGGCATTAACACGGGCGATGCGGTGAGCGGAAAGATGAATGCGGCACCGGTGATCCCGGGTCTGGAACCTGCACCGAAGGCACCGGAAGCGGGACTGCCGCCGCAGCAGCAGCAATTGGAAAAAACACGTGAAGCACCAGCGGTGCCGCCGAGTCCAATGGCTCCGCAGGGCGCGGCACCACAGTCACCTTCTCCGAAGCCGCCGCAGTAGCCAGGCTGTCCGGGACTAGCGGACAGCTACCTGGTCGAGCAGCTGGAAGAACTCCGGAAAGGATATGGCGGCCGCCTCGGCACCGCGGATCTCTGTCTCGCCATCGGCACGAAGCGCAGCGATGGAGAACGCCATCGCGATGCGGTGATCGCCGCCACTTTCGATGACTGCGCCGTGCAGGTTCTGTCCGCCAGGTACGTCTAATCCATCTTCAAACTCATCGACGGCTGCGCCCATGGCACGAAGATTCTGTACAACAAGCTTGATGCGATCGGACTCCTTGACGCGAAGCTCCTTAGCATCGCGAATGCGGATGCCTCCCCGCGTATAAGGCGCAATGGCAGCAAGTACAGGCAGTTCGTCGATGAGCTGGGCTGCTAGAGCGCCGCTGATCACTGTTGAGCCAAGGCCCTCGGGTGGCGCCTGGATCTGCACGGTGCCAATGAGCTCGCCATGCTTTTCTTCGAGGTCGAGAACACTGGTCCGTGCGCCGAGGCTGCTGAGTACATCGAGGAGCGAGGCGCGCGTGGGATTCAAACCGAGTGCATCGAAGACCAGGCTGGAATCAGCAAAGAGGGCGGCGGCGCAAAGAAAAAACGCAGCTGAGGAGAGATCACCCGGCACCACGGCATCAATGGCTTTCAGCTTCTGGCCGCCCTCGATGGCGACGAAATCGGTTCCCCGGTGCAGTTGCGCGCCAAATGCCTGGAGGGCCAGTTCGCCATGATCGCGGGTACGAACGGCTTCACGCACGGTCGTGGTGCCGCTCGCCTGGAGGCCTGCGAAGAGTATCGCTGTCTTGACCTGGGCGCTGGGAATGGGTGTGGTGTAGTCGATTGCGGCAAGCGAATTGCCTTCGATTACGATCGGCGCGTGGCCATCTGTAAGGGTGAGCGACGCGCCCATCTGAGACAAAGGTTTGCGGACCCTCTCCATAGGGCGCCGCGAAAGAGAGGAGTCGCCGACGAGAGTGAACCTGCCGCTTTGTGGTGCGAGCAGGCCGGCGAGCATGCGCATTGTGGAGCCCGAGTTCCCGCAGTCGAGCTGCTCCGAAGGTGCCTGAAAGGTGCCGCCGCATCCGGTGATGGTGAGGGAGGAGTCGGTACGCTCAACCTTGGCGCCAAGTGCCTGGGCGCAGGCGAGGCTGCTGGCACAATCGGCACCTGTAGAAAAGTTGGTGAAGTGAGAGGTGCCTTCCGCCAGCGCACCCAGCAATGCGTAACGATGAGAAATGCTTTTATCACCGGGAAGGCGCAGGCTTCCCATGAGGCTTCTTGCCGGACGGATGGTTTGTACGGACATGACTGAGGAACCATTTCGCGAATGATCGTGGGGTTCAGACAAGATGTTTTGCTCCGATGAGTATCGACTTTGCGGGATAGAACAATCGTAAATGGCTGTCAGGAATTGAGCGGCTCCCGGACGCGCAGAACGACAACAGTTTCGTCGTCGAAGCGGTCGAAGCCCGCCTGAAAGCGGCCAACCTCGTGCATGATGGCATCTGCGAGTTCCGTGGCCGACGCATGGATGTGCTCTTTGACTACTTCGATCAGACGCCTGTCGCCGAACATGTCGCCGGCAGCATTTTGTGCGTCGACGATGCCGTCGCTGAAGAAGACGATCGCATCACCGGGCCGGGTGGAAAGCGTGAACTGCTCATAGTTAGCTTCGCGGAAGAGTCCCAGCGGGAAGCCCTCCGCCTGGATGGTTTCGACCTCACCGCCGCGGCAGAAAAGCGGCTGAATCGCGCCTGCATTCGCGATCTGCAGTGTCTGATCTTCATCATTCCAGACCGCGAAGACCATGGTGATGTACTGCGCGTCCATCTGCCGTTCCTGCAGCGATTCATTGAGTAGCTTGAGCATTTCGGCGGGAGTAGGACACTGGGGAGCGCCGGCTCGCATGATGCCGCTGACCAGAGCCGAGTAGAGTGCGGCTGGCGTGGCTTTGCCGCTGGCATCGCCGAGTGCGATGCCGGTGCGAAATTCGTCGTAACGAAGGAAGTCATAGAGATCGCCGCCGATCATGCGGGCCGGCAGGAAACGGGTAGCAAAGTCGGCATGCGCATGCTGCGGTTTCTTTTGTGGCAGAAGGCGCAACTGGACTTCACGAGCCATGGCCAGGTCATTTTCAAGGCGATGTTCCTGCTGCGCGACACGTTGATAAAGACGTGCATTTTCGATGCTGATGGCTACGGTGGCAGCCATGGTCATCATGACGCGCTCGTGCTCTTCATTGAAGAAGCCGGGTCGCGTGTGTTCAAGGTCGAGCACGCCGATCACTTTGTTCTTATAAATAAGCGGCACCACCATCTCGGAACGAGTTTCCGAATTGACCATCTTGTAGCGTGTCTCTTTGCGAACGTCGGGCACATTCAGGAGCATTCGTTCACGCACGGCGCGGCCAACGAGCCCGTCAGAAAGTGGAACCCGGTTGTTCGAGAAAAAGCGTTCGCCGAAGCGAACCGAGAAGCGCAGGTCGAGAACCTGTTCGACCTCGTCGATCAAAAGGATAGAGAACATCTGGTAGTCGATCAGACGGCGCAACAACTGGCCGATGCGCTCGAAAAGTGGATCGAGTTCAAGAATGGATGTCAGATCGCGACTGATCTCATTCAGCACCTCAAGCATCTGGGCCTGCCTGGAGACCCGCGTATACAAACGGGCATTCTCGATGGCGATGGCGACACGAGAGGCAGTCAATTCGAGCAGGTGCATGTGCTCTGTCTTGAAAAAATCGACTTGTTCGCTCTCAATATCGAGGACACCGATCAGCTTGTTTTTAACGACCAGCGGGACTGCCAGTTCGGATCGAACTCCGGGGATGGCAGGCAGGTAATGTTCCGATTTGGCTACATCATTCACGAGAACAGACTGTTTGCGTTCGGCGGCAATCCCGACGATTCCCTGGCCCAGACGGAAGCGCTTCCGGTCCATCTCGGCAGAGTGACCGATCTGAAAACGCATACGTAGATCGTTGGTTCGATCGTTAAGCAGGAGGATGGCGAAGATCTTGTAATCAATAACAACGCGCACCAGTTCGGCGGTTCGATGCATCAGGGTCTGCAGATCAAGGGTGGTGTTCAGCGCATTTGCGAGCCGCATCAGAAACTCGATCTGCACAGGATCGGTCTGGAAGCGTGTGGCAAGTACCGGAGCAGCAGCAGAAGCGGGACGGTAATCGCCTTCGAAGCCGCCATGCAGGGCTGCGTCGTTTTGCTGAGCAGCGTCTGGCGCGCTGCTTGGTTCGTCTCCGTCCTGCTTGGGCTTGATCATCGGGCAATCGAGTCATCATAGCGCACGGCTGAGCGGCTGGTGTGACTCCCGGCGTGCCACGAGGCACCTGTTCCGGATGCAAAGAACGCAGCGGCACCGCTTGTATTGTTTCAGGTGCCGGCGGGCGGCGATTGATGGAACTCCGAAAGAATCTGAACGCCGGCGCTGGCTCCCAGCCGATTGGCGCCAGCCATCAGCATGGCTCGTGCATCGGCCAGGGTGCGGATGCCACCGGATGCTTTCACTCCGCATCGATCCCCGGCGACGCCGCGCAGGATGGCTACGTCTTCTGCAGTGGCGCCATGCACTGAAAAGCCTGTACTCGTCTTGAGGAAATCGGCACCGGCATGAATGGCGATTTCAGAGGCGCTAAGCTTCTCCTGCATGGTCAGCAGGCAAGTCTCCAGAATGACTTTAAGGATGGCACCGGCACCATGCACGACCTCGGCGACGGAACGAATATCCTGCTCCACCTGGGCAAGCATGCCGGAGCGGAGCATGCCGATAGAGATCACCATATCGATGTCGTGGGCACCCAGCTTGACCATCTCCGCGGCCTCTTCCCGCTTGGTCGCCGTCATGTTGGCTCCCAGGGGAAATCCGACAACAGCACCCACTGGAATGCCGGTGCCGGCCAGCGTGGAGTAGGCGAGAGGCACCCATACGGGGTTGACCATGGCGCAGGCAAAGTGGTGATGGGCCGCTTCCTCGCACAAGGAGACGACATTTGAGCGAGTGGCATCCGGTTTCAGAAGAGTGTGGTCGATGGTGGACGCGAGTGACTGCTCGCTGGACAGTATCTTTGCGACAAAGCTGTCGGAAGCGTTTGGAATGACTACTGACATAAAACTCCTGGCTGGGTCCGGATCTGCTCGGCCGGATGACCTGCTCTACTGCTGATAGATCTCTGGCGGAAGAATGCAGATGTCCGGAAGATTCCTGAAATGTTCCTGGTAATCCATGCCGTAACCCACGACGAATTCGTTGGGAATCTCAAAGCCGACGTAGTCTCCGACGACATGCTCAACGCGCCGGGAGGGCTTGTCAAGCAGCGCGGCCACTTTCAAGGACCTCGGCTGGTGTCCGGCGAAATGGCGCTTTAAAAAGTTGAGCGTGAGTCCTGTGTCGAGGATGTCTTCGACCAGGATGATGTTGCGATCATGGACCGATCGATCGAGGTCCTTGATAAGTTGGACTGCGCCGGAGGACTTGCTGCTTTTTCCGTAGCTGGAGGTAGCGACAAAGTCGAAGGTACAAGTGAAGGTGATCTGGCGGGCGAGATCGGCAAGGAAAATGGCAGCTCCTTTCAGTACGCCGACCAGGATGACGCTTTCGCCGGCGTAATCCCGGTTGATCTGCTCGCCCATCTCGGCGACTCTGACGGCTATCTGTTCCCGGGAGAACAGGACCGGGTAGGAAGAAGCTTCCATGGTTTCGAACCTCGCTTGGTATGCAAACAGTATCCATGATGAGGACGAACGTCGAGGGGCCCATGTAGCTGAGCGATATACTTAGTCTGCCCATGTATCCCTATATTCATGTTGGACGATTCACCATTGGCACGTTTGGACTGTTGTTATGGCTTGCGGCTGTGTTCGCGGGGTACGTGCTTTATCTGAACTTCCGCCGCTTCCGTATTACTGCCGATGCGGTCAGCGTGGTGGCACTGACGACGGTGCTCGGAGTGATTGGCGCCAAATTGTGGCACGTGCTGGAAACGCCTCACCTGCTGATGCAGTATCCCGCCGAGATGATTTTCGACCGCGCGGGATTCGCCTGGTACGGCGGCCTGGTAGCAGGTGTGCTCACGTTGATGTGGCAGGGAAGGCAGAGTGGAACCGGCGCGCTCGGGATGCTCGACCTGGCATCGCCTTCGGCCGCGATCGGTTATGGTGTGGGTCGCATCGGCTGCCTGGTATCGGGGGACGGAGACTATGGCATTCCAACGAAACTGCCGTGGGGCATGAGTTTCCCGCACGGCCTGGTGCCAACCTCAGCCAGGGTTCACCCGACGCCCGTCTACGAATTTCTGGCGGCGCTGGTCATCGGCCTGATCCTGTGGCAGATGGGCAGCAGGCGTGAAGCCAGACCGGTCGGGGAGATTACGGGCGCCTACCTCGCGCTATCAGGATTGGCGCGGTTTGCCGTAGAGTTCATTCGGATCAATCCGAAGATCTACTGGGGTATGACGAACGCGCAGGTAGCGAGCCTGGGATCGATAGCGTTCGGTCTGGGCTTGATTGTGTGGGCGCGTCGTCGGGCGGGTGCTCACCAAAGGCAGGCCGATACTCTTCCTGTTCGTGCGCCTGGTGTCTGATGGATGAAGCGACTTGTTTCAAGCATAATGAGTGTCATTGTGAAGGCTTGAAATCTGGATCTAACGAGGTCATACCCTTATGAGGATCGCAGTGCTGATCGCTCGCATTCTTCTCGGTCTGATGTTTCTCGTGTTCGGACTGAACTTCTTCCTGCACTTCATCCCAATGCAGACGCCGCCGGGGCTGGCCGGACAGTACATGGGTGCGCTCTTCCTGTCGCATTATGCACTGGCTATCGGCGCCCTGCAGGCGATAGGCGGTGCGCTGCTGCTTTCCGGCGTTTACGTGCCGCTGGCACTGACGATCCTCGGACCGATCATTGTGAACATCCTGCTTTTTCACATCTTCATGGCACCCAAGGGCATTCCTCCGGGCTTGCTGGCGGCAGTGTTATGGTTCGTCGTGTTCTATGGCTATCGCAAGGCGTTTGCAGGCATACTCGGTCCTCGTGTGACGACCTAAAGCAGGATGCAGTCTGATTCGGTCCCGTACTCATTCCATGCGAACTTCGTATAAGCGGTTCAGCGTCGTTGCCGGCTTCCTTGTTCTCCTGATGATCCTGATCGCCAATGGGTTCATTGTGAGGCGGCAACTGAATGCACAGATAGCGAGCCAAGTCTGGGTCGCGCATACCCAGCAGGTGCTGTATGAACTCGGCCAGACCGAGTCCCTGATAAAAGACGCGGAAACCGGGCAGCGAGGGTTTCTCTATACAGGCCGCGACAAGTACCTGGCACCCTATATCGACGCAGGCACACACCTAGATGCGCACCTGGACACCCTGGCAACGTTGATTTCAGATAATCCGCAGCAACAGAAGCGGGTTGAGGAACTGCGCCGGCTTTCTCACAGCAAGCTACAGGAGCTGGCTGCGACGATCACACTGTACCGCCTGGGCAAGACCAATGAGGCCAGAGCCCTGGTTCTGAGTGACACCGGACTACAGGTGATGCAGCGTATCCGGGACCTCGTGAACAGCATGCAGCAGGAGGAGTTGACCCTGCACGACACTCGCTCGCTGATTTATGAGCGAAGTGTGCGAGTCACGATTACGTGTCTCTACCTTGCCAGCCTGGTTGCGGTGATCGGCCTCGGTCTGCTCGCCTTCTTCATCCTGCGACAGATCACCCTGCAGCAACGGCATGCCAGCCAATTGCGTGCGAGGGAAGAGTGGTTCCGGGTAACGCTGACGAGCGTCGGTGAAGCCGTCATTGCTACCGACAACCAGGGACAGGTGACATTTCTCAATCCGCATGCGGAGCGCATGATCGGCCTGAGTGCACGGGATGCGCAAGGGAAGACGGTAGAAGAGGTATTTCCCATCTTCAACGAATACTCTCTTCAAAACGTGGAGAATCCGATCAAGAAGGTAATGGAGTCAGGAACTATCGTTGGCCTGGCGAACCACACTGTCCTGCGCCACAGAAACGGCACGCTCACTCCGATCGAAGACAGTGCTGCACCCATATGGGATGACGCTGACCAGCTGGTGGGCGTAGTGCTGGTGTTCCGGGACGCGACCGAAAACCGCAGGGCTCATGAGCTTCTGCGTAAAACAGAGAAGCTGGCTGCGGCTGCGCGGCTATCGGCAACCATGGCTCACGAGATCAACAATCCCCTGGAAGCAGTGGCCAACCTGATTTACATCGCGAAAGGAATCAAGGGCACGCCGCCGGACGCAGTGGAGTGTCTGACGCTGGCGGAACAGGAAGTAGAGCGGGTGTCGCATATTGCGCGGCAGACCCTGGGCTTCTATCGAGAGACCAATGTTGCCGAACGCATCGACATTCGCGCACTTGTAGAGTCTGTTCTCAAGATCTACTCGAATAAGTTCAAGAGCAAGGACATAGCCGTCACTTGCGAGTTTGAGAAATGCCCGCTGCTGGATGGGCGAGCCGGCGAAATGAAACAGGCGATTGCCAACCTGATAGGCAATGCGGCGGATGCAGTTGGCGTTCATGGAAGCATTACGGTGAAGCTGCGTTGTGAGGGTGTGGACTCCGGGACGAATGTGCATTTGACGATCGAAGACGATGGTCCCGGGATCAAGCCGGAGCAGCTGCACCAGATCTTCGAGCCTTTTTACACCACCAAGAAAGACGTCGGCACCGGGCTTGGACTCTGGGTGACCAAGGAGATCGTCGACAGGCACGGCGGCAAGATCGAGGTCGAGATGCTGGAGGGCGCCCGGCAGAAGGGTGCTGCCTTCGTCATCATTCTGCCGGTACAGGCTGATCTAAATGTTTCGGATGTTGTTTCTTCCTGATAGAGGTAAGCGTTAGAGACGCTTCAGAAATTCCTGGGCAAGTGCAAGTTCCGGGAACAGCTTTTCTTCGGCCTGAAAGGTACGAGGATGAACGCAGCGGCGGCCGCGCTTGACCTTCACTGGATGCTTGAGATGAAGCATCTCGTGGTAAATCAGATATTCGATTGCGTAGCGCGGAGTGTTCCTGCGATCGAAGACGCGGCTGACAACGATGGTGTTATGCGCCGGATCGTAATGGCCGAGCAGACGTCTTGCTGCCACACCGCTCCAGGTCAGCTCTGGGCGTCCCAGCAGCCCAAAAAAGAATCGCTCATTCAGACTGTCGAAGACTTCATTCAGGTTGTAATAATCGCCCTGTGGCCCAAGCATCTTCTTACGGCCGCGCGTCTGACGGATCAACTCGGTCTGCCGCATCACCGCCTCGCTGGTCGTGAAACGACGATAGCGCCCGCAATGCAGCGGATCTAATTGCTTGCGGTAAAGCTTGGCCAGAAGGATATGAGCAATAGCGTGATGGATTGGCTCGGGAGCTCCCTCCAGCAGATCAGAGAGACTTACATGGATGTGCCCTTCGCGTAAACGAATCGTCGTATTAAGACTGGTAAAGCGCCGGAAGCGAATGTGAAAAGGCGGGATGGGTGCACGCGGACGGAGCTGACGGTATTCCGTTTCAAAAATGGTGTGCAACAGGGAGTTCACTGAAGCTAAGCCTAGCAGAATTCAGAAGCCTGCCTGCAGCTCTCAACCGGCAACCAGGTGGCGAATGCCGGTGTAGAAGACCCATAGACCGACGGCCAGAAACAAAATACTGGCTACTACCCGGGTTGGAAATTTCTGGAAGACACGGACATCGCCGAGCGCAGTCATCACGCCCATCCCGATGCCGATAGAGGCGAGAGTGAGTGCGACCAGGTCCTGCAGAATACTCAGAAGAACTTCCATGTAGGGATCATCACCTTTAGCAGCAGGTCTGCCGGATGCCAGCTTAGATGACAGCGTGGAGAAAACGACGCAGGGATCTACTTCTGTCCCTTATGGGAAGCGAAGTACTGCTCCTGTTCGGTGAGCATCTTCTTCGCCAGTTCCGTGGTGCTTTGCGCTGTGTCCAGTGCGGTCTTGCGCGCGAAGTCGTAATCGAGAGATGGCTTGGGCTCGTGCAGTGACCCTTCCCACTTTGTGCTGTGGTCAACGAGCTCTTTGAGCGTTTTACGCATGTCGATGTGGCTGTCGGAGGAAGTTTCGAGATTATCCTGCAGCTCATCCGCAAGGCGGGTGAACTCTTCCATCAAGTTGTGTATCTGCGCAGCCGGACGCTGAGCCCGTGGATTGCCGGCCATCTTGTGGATCTCTGAGGTTCGCTCTTCAATGAACTTCATGTAGAGCTTGACTCGCTCAACCGGGTCCGCGCCGGTATCGCGTACCTGCTCCACCTGCTCGTTCGTCAGCGGGTCCTTGCTGCTTTGCGCCGAAACTGATGAAGTCATCAGCAAGGCAACGGGAGCGATCAGCGTCAGGATGACGCTGCGTTTCAACCGTTTCCTCAACCGATTTGCTTGTACGGGCGTCATCGCCACTAAGAATACCTCACGATGTGTTTCCTGGCACCAGGCGTGATACGGGATCCAGGGGGTAAATGGTGGATTCATGGGTCTTGACTGGTCAGCTGCATCATTGAAGGCGAACAGAGCATCGAAAGCGTGGTCCTGAACGATGCCTGTCGATCAGCACTGGAGGTTCCATGCAGATCGGGATAGATAGTTTCGCGGCGGCGATCACTGATCCTTCGACAGGGTTAACGATCAGCCCGGCAGATCGGATCAGCAACCTGCTTGAAGAGATGGAGCTTGCTGACAAGGTCGGCCTGGACGTGTTCGGCATCGGGGAACATCATCGGCCGGAGTACCTTGATTCCGCTCCACCCATGTTGCTGGCAGCCGCCGCGGCAAGGACAAAGCAGATACGACTGACCAGTGCCGTCACGGTGCTGAGTGCAGCAGACCCGGTGCGCGTCTTCCAGGAGTTTGCCACGCTGGACCTGATTTCCCGGGGACGCGCCGAAATTGTCGCGGGACGAGGATCGTTCGTAGAGGCTTACCCGCTCTTCGGGCTTGCACTGGAAGACTATGACTCGCTCTTCGTCGAGAAGCTGGAGCTGCTGCTGAGGATCCGTGAAAAGACTCACGTGACGTGGTCAGGAAAGCATCGGGCGCCGCTGACAGGACAGGGAGTGTATCCGAGGCCGATGCAGACCGAGATTCCGGTTTGGATCGGTGTAGGAGGCACGCCGCAGTCATTTGCACGAGCGGGAGCCTTGGGTTTGCCGCTCATGGTGGCGATTATCGGCGGGGAACATGCACGCTTTCGCCCGCTGGTCGACCTGTACCGGGAGGCGGGCAGACGTGCCGGACACGCGCCTGAGAAGTTGAAAGTCGGCGTCCACTCGCTAGGCTTCGTAGGCGAGACAACGGAAAAGGCCGCGGACGCCTACTATCCCGGGTATGCGCATGCCTTCACGCAGATCGGGAAAGAGCGAGGCTGGCCGCCAGTGACGCGGCGGCAATTTGACCTGGTGCGAGGTCCGGAAGGCGCACTGCTGATTGGTGATCCTGCCACGGTGGCCAGGAAGGTGTTGTTTGTGAATGAAGTGCTGGGTGGGATCTCGCGGTTGACGTTCCAGATGACGGTGGCTATGTTGCCGCATGAAACCATGCTGCAGTCCGTCAGCCTGCTTGGAACGGAGGTCGCTCCGCTGGTGCGAAAAGCACTTGGGGCAGCGTAGAGAACCATCTGTGAATGCTTTCAGGCGCAGGAAAGAGAGTCGAGCTATGAGCCCGCTTGAGTAGCAGCGACAGCTACTTCTTGAATACCTGCATCATCAATTCAGTCTGCACCTGGTCGAGCTGTTTGAGAGTCGCCTCAACGGCCGGCCGGTCATCCAATTCAGCAGAGTGCAGGATTTCCTTCAGACGGAAAGCGGTATGTTCCATCAGGATCTGGGCATTCTTCATCCGCTTGCTGTCGTTCGCAACATCCATGTGGATCTTCTGCGCGTACTCGTGAACTGACTTCAGTGTGGCCTTCGCGTCATCGCCCGCGACCATCTGGCGGCCGGCAAGCTCCGTCATCTGATGAACGAGTTCTGCGTAGAGGAAACACTGGTCGCGCGCAGCGGCGTGTTCTGCCTTTTCGGCCAGGGCGCCCATGGTGACTGGATCCGGAACCTTTTCGTCGATCGCGTAAGAGTTGCTGGCAGACGCCAGTGTGAGGATGGAGAGAAGCGATACTTCGACGATCCGCATGGTACACCTCCGCTTGCGCGGCAAGTCCGAAGGTTCGTTAATGTGCCTGGCCGAGAGCTACAAGCCTGTGCTGCGCCTGCCACTCCTGGTCCGGGAATTTACCATTGGCAGCTGCCAGAAACTTCTGGTAGTACGCTGCTGCTGGCCTTACCTGATGGAGTCTATCGTACGACGTCGCCCACAGGAACAACGTTGTGGGCGTATCCTCCGCCAATTTTGCTCTGGTTGCAAGAGTCTTCAGCACTCCTTCATCGTTATGGAGCTCTGAATCAGCAAACGCAAGACCATTCCAGGCATCGATGTCGTCCCGTTTCAGGGCGGTGGCGTGATCAAACAAATCCGCTGCTTCCTGGTAGTGCTTGTTGAGGATCAAAGCATGACCTTCCTCAATCATCAGATCGGCATCCTGAGGATGTAACTTTAGCAATGCTGCAAACAGCGGCTCAGCCTTGTCTGGAGCGTGTGCGGCAAGATAGCCGTCAGCCAGCATATGGGTCACGGCTTCGTTCCCTGGTTCGGCAGTCTGGAGCTTTTCCAGTGCTGCGACAGATTCAGCCGACTTCCCCTCTGCTGCAAGCAGGGAAGCCAGCTGCATGTTGAGCCCGGAGTCGTCAGGAATCCTGGTTAAGGCAGCACGCAGGAGGGACTCAGCTTCGTCATACTTCTTTTGTTGCAGAAGCACGTGGGCGAGTCCCGCCATGCCTTCCACGGAGTCGGGCTGACGGGAAAGCAGGCGCCGGTAGCTGGCTTCTTCTGTCGGCCTGTCATCATTGACGGCAGCAATGCGAGCTGTGAGGAGCAGGTCGCCGGCTGTTTCAGGTGATAGCGCGAGTGCCTGGAGCAGGGCAGATTTTGCTTCCGCGGCGTCGGCAGAGTCGTCCTTGCCATCCTGCGCGAGGGTGATGTCCACCTGCGCAAGAGCCCGCCAGGCATGGGCCTGCGCCGCTTTGGCGGACTCGGACCCGGGAGTGTCTGCTGGCGTCAGCTGGGTTGCCGTTTTCAGTTGTTCGTGGGCTTCCGGCCTGCCTTGTCGAGCCAGTTGCAGACCCAGGGCCAGACGTGACTCAAACTGTTGCGGATCAGCGGCAATCGCCTTACGGTAGTCCTCGGCTGCGGCAGGATCCGACCCCTCGGCTTCGTCCAGAAAACCCAGGTCATACAGTGCGCGGGCATCGGTTGCATGCGCCTGGAGATAGTTCAGCAGCTCGACTCGAGCCGGCTTGTACTGCTGTGCACTGATCTTGTCTTCGATGGAAGCCAGGGCCGGCGGAATCGAGGCGGCCTTCGGTGTTGTTTTTGCGGGGGTCGGCGCGGACGGTGCCTCCGGTGCCTGGGTACCCGGTGGAAGTGATTGCTTCGCTGCAGCCGAGAAGCTGAAAAGCAGAAAGGCAAAGGTGGACCGGGCCAGATATTTCACTTAGGTGTTCACTTCCTGCTGACTGTTCAGAACCCGGGCCAGCCAGTGGCCGGTGTGTGAGCCTTCCGCGGCGACAATCTGTTCGGGTGTGCCACTCGCGACCACCTGTCCGCCGCCCGATCCGCCCTCAGGACCCATGTCGATAATCCAGTCAGCGGATTTGATGACGTCGAGGTTATGTTCAATCACGATGAGCGAACCGCCGGCGTCGATGAGGCGATGGAAGGCTGCGAGGAGTTTGCCGACGTCGTCAAAGTGCAGCCCCGTCGTTGGCTCGTCGAGGATGTAGAGAACACGGGACTTCGCCTTGGCCGTCGAGCCATCCCTGGCAGCGGCTCCACGACTGTTGGCGAGGTGGGATGCCAGTTTGACTCGCTGTGCCTCTCCACCGGACAGCGTGGTTGCGGATTGACCGAGGCGGACATAGCTGAGGCCCACTTCATCGAGAACCGCCAGTTTGTCCAGGATTTTGGGATGACCGGCAAAGAACCGCAGGCCTTCTTTAACGGACATGTTCAGAACGTCGTAGATGCTTTTGCCCTTGTACTTGATCTCGAGGGTAGAGGCCTTGTAGCGGGTACCACCACACTCTTCACAAGGTAGTTCTACGTCAGCGAGAAACTGCATTTCGACTGTGACAGTGCCGTCTCCACTGCAGGTGTCGCAGCGACCGCCGGGTACGTTGAAGCTGAAGAAACCGGCGCCGTAGCCGCGTCGCTGAGCTTCCGGCTGGGCGGCGTAGAGCTCCCGAATACTGTCGAAAGCCTTGATGTAGGTGACGGGGTTCGAACGTGGAGTTCGACCGATGGGAGCCTGGTCGACCAGCACGATGTCATTCAACCTTTCTGCGCCTTTAAGTTCCTTGTAGAGGCCGGTCGGATCGCCACCCTCCGACTGGCCAAGTGCGTGAGCGACGGCCTTGAAGAGGACATTATGGACAAGCGAAGACTTGCCGGAACCTGAGACGCCGGTGATGCACACCAGCATGTTCAGAGGAATTTCAATGTCAACGCCTCGAAGATTGTTGACCCTGGCTCCTTTGAGAGTGAGCATCTCGGCGTTACGACCCGGGATGGGCTGGCGGCGGCGCTGCGGCACCGGGATGCTGAGGGCTCCGCTGAGGTACTTGCCGGTAAGCGAATCGGGATTGCGCTCGACTTCTTCAACGGTGCCCGCGGCCAGGAGTCTGCCACCGAACTCCCCGGCGCCGGGACCCAGATCCATAAGGTAGTCGGCGGCACGGAGGACGTCGGGATCGTGCTCAACGACGAGGATGGTATTTCCAAGGTCGCGAAGATTTTCGAGGATGCGAATCAGTTTGGCAGTGTCGCGGGTGTGCAGACCGATAGACGGCTCGTCCAGAACATAGAGCGCGCCGACAAGGCGAGAACCAAGCGAGGTCGCCAGCTGGATACGCTGTGCTTCTCCGCCAGAAAGAGTGGAGGCGAGGCGATCGAGCGTAAGGTAATCCAGCCCGACCGCATCCAGAAAGCTGAGGCGCTGATGGACTTCATGCAGGATGGTGCCGGCTATCGCGTGCTGTTCCGGCGTGAGCTTCAGCTCGGAGAAGAAGCGGTGCGCCGCGGTGATGGTGAGTGCCGCGGCCTGGCAGATGTTGACGGCGTCGCTTCCGGTGCCAAGACGGACAGCACGGGCTTCGGCACGAAGACGCTGGCCTTTGCAATCCGGACAAGTGGCATAGCCGCGATACTTGCTGAGCATCACGCGTACATGCAGCTTGTATTTCTTGCGCTCCATCAGTGCGAAGAATCCGTGCACTCCGATGAAAGTGCCGTTGCCATCCAGGATGAAGGCCTGGTCGCCCGGTTCCATCTCCATCCACGGCATATCGAGCGGGATGCCGTGCTGCCTGGCGACGCGCTTCAACTCGGTCTGGTAGGGCGTGTACTTGGGGCGCGTCCATGGATCAACTGCCCCTTCCGCCAGCGTCTTCGTGCGGTCGGGGATGATGAGGTTGAGATCGAAGTCGATGGTGTTGCCGAAGCCCTGGCAGCGCGGGCAGGCGCCAAAGGGATTGTTGAAGGAGAAGAGGCGCGGTTCGGGTTCGCGGTAGAGCCGATGGCATGTCTTGCATTCGAACTCGCGCGAAAAGCGGATGTGCTGGCGCGGTGCCGATGCTTCTTCGCCCTCTGCGATCCGAGGAACGATCTCGAAGACGACTTCGCCCCGCTCGCGATAGGCGATCTCTGCGGCATCGACGATGCGGGGCTGGGCCTACTGCTGGCCGAGCGCCAGATCGCAAAGATGGTGTCCTCCTACGTCGGGGAGAACAAGACCTTCGAGCGTCAGTTCCTCTCCGGCGAGCTCGAGGTGGAGCTGATCCCC
>CAZZUX010000013.1:0-27797 GCA_964657395.1 uncultured Ktedonobacteraceae bacterium | reverse complement strand
CGATGCGATCGACAAGGATGTAAACCGGGTTGGTATCGGGCTGAGAGAAGTCGACGTCGATGAGCGACTCAGGCGACGAGAACTCGTAAATCTGGCTGTTCTGATAAAGCCGATTGAAGCCAAGCTTACGGAGTTCGGCGAGTCGCTCCTTCAAGGAGTCGGAGAGCGCCGGCGCTGCTGCCTTCTTTGCAGGAGATTTTTTGAAAGCTCGCTTCCTGGTGCCGGGCTTGGGATGGTCTTCGACGGTGGCATCGCTAGAGGATAGCGGCTGACGCGGCTCGACTGGAAAGAGGGCATGCAGGCGAGTGCCTTCGTCAAATGCAAGAATGCGTTCCGCGATTTCGTCCACCGAATCGCGACGCACGATGCCATCGCAGACAATGCAGTGCATCGTGCCGCAGCGGGCATAGAGCAGTCGCATGTAGTCGTAGATCTCGGTGGCCGTTGCTACGGTGGAACGGGGATTGCGCGTCTGGTTCTTTTGCTTGATGGCGATGGCGGGCGCGAGGCCATCGATGAGGTCGACATCGGGCTTCTCGATGCGCTCCAGAAACTGGCGGGCGTAGGCAGACAACGACTCGACGTAGCGGCGCTGGCCTTCGGCATAGATGGTGTCGAAGGCAAGAGAAGATTTGCCGGAGCCGGAGACACCCGAAACGACCGTAAGCTTGCCGTGCGGAATTTCGCAGTCGATGTTCTTGAGGTTATGGGTTCGCGCGCCGCGAATGATGATGCTGTCGGTCAAGGCTGCTCCTACGATTGATTATATGAGCCTGGGTAACCGCTGCAAGAACCGCGCGGACCAGCGTTCTAAGCGGTCTTTGTGCTCCGGAAGGCGTCCACCATCAGCAACAGGCCACCGGTGACGATGCAGGAGTCAGCCACGTTGAAGTCGGGCCAATGGTAGTGCCAGCTGCCGAGGTGCAGCTGCACTTCGAGGAAATCGGTTACGTAACCGACATGGATACGATCAAAGGAGTTGCCGATGGCGCCGCCCAGGACCAGCGCCAGGGCAACCGACGTAGGCGTAATACGTCGGCCCACTCTTATCAGGAAGACGAAGACCAAAACTGCAGCCAGGAGCGAGAAGGCGACCAATGCCCAGCGCACGCGCTGCGGCGACGAGCTGTCGCCGAAAAGCGAGAAGGCAGCACCACTGTTGTAGACATGTGAAAGACGAAAGGTGTGCGGGATGACAGGAATGGTGTTGCCGACAGGCAGATGTTTTTCGATCCACTGTTTGCTTAACCGGTCAGCCCAGATCACGAGTGTTGACAAGGCGAGCAGCCAGCCGCGCCAGTCCCGCTGCCGAAGGGCGGAAGGAACATGACGCGGAGCTTCGGTGACATTCGTCTCCATCAGGCTGCTCCTGCTTCTGGAAGGATGGGTGAAAACCCGATGGCATCGAGTGCAATGGCGCAACGATCGCACACTGTCGGCCATCGCGGATCTTCGCCTACGTGCGTGGAGTAGTTCCAGCAGCGCTCGCACTTTATGCCGTCTGCCGGCAATGTCTCCGCATGGATAGTAGGAGATGCATCAGTCGCTGCGAGCTTCTGGAATTTTGCCAGCTCAACCTGTGAGACGTTCAACAGCTCTTTCAGGCAGCCCTGATACCTGCGCGCAAGGATCAGCAGATCGTCCGGCAATTCGAACCGGATCTTGGCTTCCAGAGCTTTGCCGATACTGCCATTTTTACGAGACGCTTCAAGGCTCTTCATGGCGACATCTCGGATCGCAAGCAGCTCGGTCCAGTCTGCTGCAAGCTGAGCAGCGTCGACAGCAAACTCCGGCGCGATCAGGACGTCGGGCAGCAGGAATCGGGCGATGTGCACACTGCTTTCGCGATCCGCGGATCCGGGAAGATAGGTCCAGATCTCTTCCGCGGTGAAGCTGAGGATCGGAGCGATCAGGCGAACAAGGGCTTCAGTGATGGTCCACAACACTGTCTGCGCTGAGCGACGCGCCGGATCGGTCGGCGCGAAGGTGTACATGCGGTCTTTGAGGACGTCGAGGTAGAGCGAGCTGAGGTCCACAACACAGAACTCGTTGATGGCCTGGTAGACGCGGTGAAACTCGAACGCCTCGTACCATTTGGTGACGCGCTCGGACAGCTCTCGCAGACGGACCAGCATGTACTGGTCGATCGGCTGCAGCTGCGTCCAGCCGACAGCATGTTCGCGGGGTTCAAACTGGTAGAGATTGCCAAGCAGGAAGCGGAAGGTGTTGCGCAGCTTCCGGTAGTTATCAGCAACACGCTGCATGAGGGTTTCGCTGGCAGCGACATCCTCGCGGAAGTCAACAGACGCTACCCACAGGCGCACAATCTCGCCCCCCAGACGCTTCGCCACGTCCACCGGGTCGACACCGTTGCCGAGGGATTTCGAAAAGGCGCGGCCCTGCTCATCGAGCGTCCAGCCGGAGGTGGCGACAGTCTTGTAGGGCGCGGCTCCGCGGATGGCGACAGAGGTGAGCAGGGAAGAGTGGAACCAGCCGCGATGCTGGTCGCCGCCTTCGGTGTAGAGATTAGCGGGCCAGTGCAGCTCAGGGTCAGCTTCAAGCACCGCATGCCAGCTGGCGCCCGACTCGAACCAGACGTCGACGATATCCATTTCCTTGCGGAAGTCGTCGTGGCCGCAGGAAGGGCAGGTGAGTCCATCGGGTAGAAGAGAGGCGGCGTCATGGATGTACCAGGCGTCGGCGCTCTCCTTCGCGAACAACTCGACGATACTGCGGTTCACGGCAGCATCTTTGAGCGGCTTCTGACACTTCTGACAGAGGAAGACAGCGATGGGCACGCCCCAGATGCGCTGGCGTGAGATGCACCAGTCCGGGCGAGTCGCAATCATGTTCGAGATACGCTCTTCTCCCCACGACGGATCCCATCTCACCTGCTTGATGGCGTTGAGTGCCAGCTGGCGGAAAGTAGTTTTCTCTCCGTCGGCAGCAGTCATGGGAGTTTCCATGCCGATGAACCATTGCTCGGTCGCCCGGAAGATGACTGGGTTGTGACAGCGCCAGCAATGCGGATAGGAGTGATAGATGTCATTGCGGCCCAGGAGGGCGCCGCGGGCTTCGAGCAGCTCGATGATGGGAGCATTGGCCTTGAAGACGGTGAGGCCGTCGTATTCGGGCAGGCCATTCTGGATGCGCCCGGCATTGTCTACGAAGCAGGTCTGGTCCAGACCGTAGCGAGCGCCCGTATAGAAGTCATCTGCGCCATGGGCAGGGGCCGTGTGGACGGCGCCGGTACCCTGATCGGCGGTGACGTAGTCCGCGTTGACACCGAGGATAGAGCGTTCGAGAAAAGGATGCTGGAAGGTTGTGCGTTCCAGGGCCGAACCGTCAAAGCGGGCTATTTCGGCGGCTGCCTCCAGCTTGCAGGCAGCCTTCACGGCGGAGGCAAGAGCTTCCGCGACAATGTACACATTGCCGTCCATGTTTTCGAGAGCGACGTACTTGAAGTCGGGATGGAAGGCGATGGCGAGCGACGCTGGGAGGGTCCACGGCGTGGTGGTCCAGATGATGGCGTAGACGGGCTTGCCGGCGAGGTCTCTGTTTAAGGAAGCAGCGTCGGAGGTGAGAGCGTAACGCACATAAACGCTGGGCGAGGTATGCATCTCGTATTCGACTTCTGCCTCGGCGAGGGCAGTGCGATCGTGGATGCACCAGTAGACCGGCTTGAGTCCCTTGTAGACAAAATCCTTCTCGAAAAACTCATAGAAGGTCTCGACGATCTTCGACTCGTACTGGTGCGACATGGTGAGGTAGGGATCGTTCCAGCGTCCGAAGACAGCGATGCGCTCGAACTGTGACTTCTGAAGATCCACGTACTTCTGCGCGTAATCGCGGCAGGCGCGGCGCACGGCGACTGGATCCATTTCCAGCTTTTTCCGGCCGAGCTGCTCATCTACCTTGATTTCGATTGGCAGGCCGTGACAATCCCATCCCGGAACGTAGGGAGCATCGAATCCGGCCATGGTCTTTGACTTGACGACAAAGTCTTTCAACGACTTGTTGAGCGCGTGACCCAGGTGGATAGGACCGTTCGCGTAGGGCGGACCGTCGTGCAGGATGTATTTAGGCGCGCCGTTGCGAGCAGCCCTGATCTGGCCATAAATGTTCTTACGCGCCCACTCCTCGAGGCGTGCCGGCTCATTCTGGGGCAGATTGGCCTTCATAGAGAAATCGGTTTGCGGAAGAAGGAGCGTCGCCTTGAACGGCGTTGCGGACATTGGTTCACCCTGCTTTTCTGGTGTTGATTGGCTGTACCCTTGTTACTGATTCTATTAGGAATCAAGAAAAGTGGAATCGGCGTCGAAGGTTCGTGAGATGAAGGTGCCACAGATAAGTAGCGGAGCACGCGACATTTACCAAAGTTTCGACGTCTAACCGTGGCAGGCAGCGATCCAGTCAGACACAGTGTGGTTGTACGGCAGGCGAGGAGTCGTCCCGGTACGAATTTGCAGGAAGTACTTCCTTTCGTGCACACGACTTTGAGGTCTTAGCAGACAGCAGGGTAACGGGTCGTTCATAATAGGAGTTACTGGGTTGGTCGCCTTTTGGGCTATCCTTCCAGTCCGAATCGATATGGCGAATCAGCTATTAACACCCCCGGATCTCGAATCGAACGACGAAGCGTCACGTCAGCGTCTGCCTGAGCCGCACTTTGCTGACGAGATTGTGGTCGAATCAACCTGGCAGTCCATGGTCTCGAGTATCCGCGAGATTGTGTCACCGAAAAAGCTTCCGCCGCTCGAGCTTACCTCGACGCCTATTCCGGTCGTTGATCCTTTCGCGGTAAAGCGCGACCCGGTGTCATCGGGTGTTTCTATCGGCGTGCATGTGCTGATCATTGCGCTGATCGGCTGGTTTATCTACCTGGCTCACCTGCACATCAAGCCAATCGCAAAGCCGGCAGTTGTGACGGCGATTGATGTACCGCAGTTCATGCCGATTGCGCCGAATGCCCAGAAGATGGGCGGGGGCGGCGGCGGTGGTTCGCACGATATCATCCAGACACCCAAGGGCCGGCTGCCGAAGTTCGAGAAAGATCCGATCACGCCTCCCATGGTGATCGTGAATGAGAAACCGAAGCTTGCGGTGGAACCGGCCATCAAGATGCCGGATAACATTCAGCAGCCGCCGAGCGCGTTGCCTGATTTAGGCAATCCGAAGACGAACGTGGTCGGGGCCCAGTCGAACGGCACTGGTTCCGGTGCAGGGATGGGCACGGGCCGAAATGGCGGCATCGGCTCCGGCAACGGAAATGGATTTGGCAATGGCAGCGGCGGTGGTACCGGCGGCGGCCTGTTCCATGTTGGCGGCGGCGTCTCAGCTCCCCAGCTGATTTACTCAGTCGATCCCGAGTTCTCGGATGAAGCGAGACGCGCCAAGTATCAGGGGGTCTGCGTGGTCTCCGTCATCGTCGACGCGCAGGGGAATGTGCAGCGTCCTCATGTATCCCGGCCGCTCGGGATGGGTCTGGACGAGAAGGCTATTGAAGCAGTGAAGCAGTACCGCTTCAAACCGGCGCAGATGCAGGGGAGAGCTGTTCCTGTTGAAATCTCGGTAGAGATCAACTTCAGGATCTACTAAGGTCCCTGACAGCACCAGAACTGACATACAAGCCCGGATCCCGAACTGATCCGGGCTTTTTTATCAGGCGTACGGCCTGCGGTGTCCTGCGAAGACTCCGGTTGTTATAGTTGACCCATGACACAGATGGACGTGAAGTTCCGCTATGAGCATCATCCGACCGAAGAGTCGATGCTCGCGATCAGCAAACTCAAAGAAGTCTATGGAATCCGGCGGGTGCTGATCGATGAAGAGTGGAAGATCATCACCATCGAATATGACGCAACCCGGCTGACTGTGGCGGTGGTCGAGCAAATGCTGCGTCGCGGGGGCATCGATGTTGTCGAGAGAATGCCGCTGATCCCTATCCAGCCTGAGCCGGATCCTACTCCCGCAGCCGCGCCGACCAAGTAGCTTATTCGTCGTTGTCGTCGGTGAAAGCGATCACAGCATCTGTGGCATCACTGGCCCGCAGTCCTGTCAGAATGCGCGCATGCCCCTGGCGTGTCTCCATCACGGAAAACGAAACGCGCTCCAGCCCGGCTATGTTGTCGCGGTCGATGACGTGCAAGCGCTGGCCATCCGCATCGAGGACCTTGAGAATGGCGGCGAACATGCGGTGCCGGGCCGTTTCCCGCTCCCCGGCTTCTGCATCGGCCTGGGCAGGCGTGGTGCTCTGCTTTGGCAGCGCCATGCCGATATCCGCACGCACTTCATAGAGCATGGGATAGCGTTTCCAGCCGAGCCTGGCCTCAAACGCGCCGATAGCCTGCAAGGAGATCAGGACAATGGCCGTGGCGAACGCTGCTTCGAAGTACAGGCCGGCGCCGCAGGTCATGCCAATTGCGGCCACTACGAAGACGGAGGCAGCGCTGGTAAGGCCCAGCACGCGATTACGGGTGTGCAGAATAAGCCCGGCGCCCAGGAAGCCGATGCCCTGCACGATGTTGGAAGCGACTCGGCTCTTGTCTTCCGAGTTGCCGGCCAGGGCTGCGCCCATGAGCGTGAACAGTGCGGCACCCATGCAGATGAGCATGTTGGTACGCAGGCCGGAGTCTTTATGACGCCACTCCCGCTCGACTCCGATGAGGCCTCCCATGGCGCACGCCATTAGCAGACGGGGCACCGCGGCCTCGGTCAGGAGGATATGTTCGAGCGAGGATAGGTGGAATGGTCCGGCGACCGTCATCGAGCGAGCATAGTACCAGCTTCCGCATTGGGCAATGCCTGCTGACGGTTGGTGAATCGGCGGTACTTTGATATTCTCTTTGAGTTGCAGAAATGCGCCCATAGCTCAGCTGGATAGAGCGATTGACTACGAATCAATAGGCCGGAGGTTCGACTCCTTCTGGGCGCACCATCCCTCCAAATCTTTCAGTATCTTCAAGCTTATCCCTCGTCATCGGGGGATTTTGTGTCTCCAGAGACGTTCGAGCCGACATCTGGCTGGAAGTGAGCTTCGATCGGGCTAACGCACATGCCTGTCAGGTCAAGATGATCTTGCGAGCCTCCGCTTCCGGATCATCGGCCATGCGACATACATTGTCCCAGATCATTGTCCGGTTGGTATCGGCGTCGGTCGGAGCCCAGCTCAATCCGGGAATGCTCGGATTACCGCTCGCAGCAAACGCGGCCCAGGAAGACGCCATCTTGTTCGCCAGTGCCTGGGCCTCTGGTGTGTTCCCCGTCCCCTGCTCACAGCGCTTCGTGTTGTCGAAGCAGAATTGCAAATCAGCGGTATGCCACGCACCGGGCATGCCATCCAGAATCGAAGTCTGCCACGTGAAGTAGTATGCGTACGCCGGCGCGCCCTGCTGTTTATGTTTCAACCCCGCCATTTTCACCACGTTGTTCCGCATTCCCAGCCCGTTCAGTCCCGGCGTTCCGCTGCAGATGTAGGAAAGTGTCTGTGTCTTCTTCTGGGGATATCCCTTTTTCAACGCTGCAACGAGCGCTGTCGCTTTATCCTCGCCGTAAGTCTTCGCAAGGTTGGCATGCCACTCTGCTTCTGTCGGCCGCGAAGACATCTGGTTGCCTTCTTCGCTCACCGAACCGATCAGCATAGGGACACTCTTCGATGCGTCAGGAGCGGCGTCGAAGAACGACCGCATGTTGATCACCTTTCCATCAACGCAGGGTGACCACCCGACGCGCGGCACCCCCGGCGCACCAGGCCCCATCATCGGCCGGCCCAGCGGATTGATCTTCGCAGCTGCTGCGTTTCCTGCCGCGAACAGCCTGGCCCATTCCATCTTCTGCAGTGTAGCCATGTCGTTCGGGGCCAGCCCAAGTTCCTTCATCGTCTGCCGGGCCAGCTCCTTTTGCTGATCCCTGCTCGGGATGTTTCCTCCACCGCCGGACTGCGCTGCAGCGCGATGGATCAGGCCAACCGCGGAAGGCATGCCCATCAGCGTTGTCACCTTCGATCCGCCACCCGACTGACCATAGATCATCACGAGATCCGGATCGCCGCCGAAGTTTTCGATGTTCTTCTGAATCCATTTGAGCGCCGCAACCAGGTCCGTCATGCCTACGTTCGCCGAATCCTCGTAAGGCGAACCGCCTATCTCCGAGGCATCGAAAAACCCCAGGATATTCAAGCGGTGATTCACCGAGACTTGCACCACGTCGTGATGTCGCGCCATCTGGGCGCCGTCATGCGATGGCAGTTCGTAGGAGGATCCGAAGCTGAAGCCGCCGCCGTGCATGTAGAGCATCACTGGCCGTTTCCCGGTTAAGGCCGGTGTCCAGATGTTGAGCTTCAACATGTCCTCGCTCTGCCAGCCGTCGTCCCAGTCGAACAGGAAAGTCTGCTCAACGCTCGTCCACGGGTGCAGTGTCTGAGGACAGTTCGCGCCGTACGCCAAAGCCGGATACTCGTCAGTCCACGGCGCAGGCGGCTTTGGCGGCAGCCACCGATTCTCGCCGGCCGTCGTTGCTCCATACGGCACTCCCTTGAACGTCAGTACGCCGGCATTCTCAAACCCGCGAACCTTGCCGTACTGCGTCTTCGCAACGGCCGTTTGCGGAGTCGACACATTCCCCGGCTCCTGGTGGGCGCCAGTCTTCACGCTGTCAGAGCCGAAGGCAGACCGGCCCAGCGCTGCTCCCAGACCCGCTGTAGTGGACAACAGAAGCGCCTCACGCCGCGTGAGGACGATAGACTGCTTCGACTTCGCCATGGACTCACTCTCCCCTTGAGCTTAAAGACAGTGTTCTGACAGACAGCCTTTATACAGGCAGACACCTTATCCTTGCGCGACTCACTTCGATCCGCGCAATCCACGTCATGACAGCGGCGCTTATCGTCGTCGAGTCAACACTTATCGCCATAGCGAAAACGCAGTGTGCAAGACCGAAGACGGACTTTACGATCGCATGCGGGACACTGCTGTGGTTTCAGTTTCGCGGATCATGCGTGCAGAGGTATGATCGGCGCCTGACCAGGTACTCGGAGGAATTGTTTGCTGAACAGACGCAGCTTCTTGATCGCAGGGGGATTGTCGGCGCTTGCTTCGCGCACGGCTTTTGGAGCGAACGACAGGATACGGCTCGGGGTCATTGGGGCAGGCGGCCGGATGAACAGTCTGCTGGACGCAGCCGACAGAGCAGGCGGAAGTCAGATCGTTGCAGTCAGCGATGTTTACGGGCCACATCGGGACGCCGCGAAGGAGCGATCTGGCGGGCAGGCTACGACTCACCTGCATTACCAGGAGGTGCTGGAACAGCCGATTGATGCTGTCCTGATTGCTGCTCCTGATCACTGGCACGTACCGATGGCGATGGACGCGCTGGCCGCCGGCAAGGACGTCTACCTTGAGAAGCCGGTCACGCACAGCATCGAAGACGGCGCGAAACTGACTCATGCTGTGCGAACGAGTAAGAGGATCATGCAATGTGGCATGCAGCAGCGGAGTTGGACCCACTTCCGCGATGCTGTTGACCTGATCCAGGGCGGAAGCCTTGGTCGGGTCCTGCAGGTACGCACCTACTGGTGGCAGAACTATCAGCGGAGCTGGATCTCCAAGCCGCTCGATCCACAATTACTGGATTGGAAGCTGTGGCTGGGCTCCGCTCCCGACCAGCCCTTCAGCGATGAAAAGTACAGCCACTGGCGCTGGTACTGGAACTTTGGCGGTGGCGCCATGACAGATCTGTTTGCGCACTGGATCGACGTGGTGCACTGGGCGATGAAGACCGATCAGCCGCACATGGCACAGATGCTTGGAGACAAGTACGTGTTCGAGCAGTGGGATTGCCCTGACACCATCCAGGCGGCTTTCCGTTATCCGGGCTTCGACGTGGTCTATGAAGGCATGATGGCGTCTTCGATCGACGATGGAGGACTGGAGTTCCGGGGAACCGACGCGACTCTGAAGCTTGACCGGAACGGTTTCGCGGTCTTCCGCGAAGGGATGCAGAAGGGCGAAAATCCGGTCCTTACCGCGAAGAGCTATCGCGATGGGACGATCACACACATGGAGAACTTCTTCGATTGTCTGCACAGCCGCCAGGAGCCGAATGCGCCGGTCGAGGCAGGAGTAGCTGCTGCACGGGCAGGCCAGATTGGTAACCTGGCGTACCTTCATGGCGGCCAGACTGTGTGGCCCGCCAGATCATCGGCTTGAGGCAGGGCGCTCCTGAAGTCATCAAGGCTGCAAAGCTTCCGCACGCTGCGGCCGGCAGGGTATAAATGGTTGTCGAGTGTCAGATTTCGAGATCGCAACTTTCTCCTCATTCAGCTGTCATGATCGACATGGCACCTGATTGGGGAGAAGCTGCTTTCGAACTACTGGTGCTTTTGAAAGCTGGCTACGCTGACCTCAGCAAGTGACAGATCATGACAGACCTGCCTCACCGGAATGGTAAGAAGACAGAGCGCTTGAATGTCCGCTGGGGCATCATCGGTGCGGGCGATGCGTCGACTCGCTTTGCCGAGGGATTGAAGCATGTAGACGGCGCCACTGTGGATGCTGTCTGGACGCGTCGCATCGCCAACGGAGAGACCTTTGCCGCCAGCTTCGGGGGACGTGTTGCGGAGACGCTGGAGAGTCTGCTGGCCTCCGAAATCGATGCTGTCTACATCGGCACGCATCCCGACAGTCACTTCGGCTTTTCGCTGGCAGCTTTAAGAGCAGACCGGCATGTGCTGTGTGAGAAGCCCTCCATGCTGAATGAGCAGGAGCTGGACATCGTTCTCAGCGAGGCAGTTGCCCGCAAACTGCTGTTTATGGAGGCGATGAAGCCGCCATTCTTTCCTTTGTATAAGCGCCTGCGGCAGCATCTGGCTGAGGATCCCATCGGCCAGGTAGGCTATGTGCGCGCAGGTTCGTCGCTTGCGGATATCCCGCGCAGTCACGCGCTTTACGATGCCAATCGCGGCGGTGGCAGTTTACTGGGTATCGCGCCGTACGAAGCCTTTCTGGCGCTGGATTGGCTTGGGCCTGTGGACTCCATACAAACGCTTGGAAGCCTGGACGATGGCGGGAGCTATCGCGGCAGGGCATCCGGAGTCGATACCTGGGCGAGCGTGCAGACCCGGCATGAACACGGATTCTCCCAGTTGTATTGTGGCCTGGGCCTCCATGGTCACGGCGACGCCTTACTGGCAGGGCCGGCCGGCAATGTGGCAATCCCGGCCAAGTGGTGGAACCCGGCCGCCGCCACGATCCGTTACCTCGATGGCAGGATCGTTGAGTTAAATGAGCCGATCGTGTCCAGTGGTTTCAATTACGAGACGGAGCACTTCTGTGAGTTGCTGCGGGATGGCAGAAGAGAAAGTCCGATCATGACGCATTCCATGTCGCGGCAGATGATGAGGATTCTCGATCGGGCACGAGACACACTTGGCCTGGTTTATCCGCAGGAGATGAGCGCTCAGAACCGCTGACCGGTCTCAGGGCTGATGTGCTCTTCAGGAAAGATGCTTTAGGTAGTTGACGATCTCGGGACTTACCCAGTCCTGGGACGAGATGAACTTGCGTCGGATGCGACCGCTCTGATCGACGACGTAGGTTTCAGGGAAGCGGGACGTTCCGTAGAGTTCATTCACGTGCCGCGCCGGGTCTTCCACGGTCAGCAGGGTGAGCTGATGCTGTTGCACGAAGCGGTGATAGGCGTCAGGGTCGTCATCAACCGAAACAGCCAGGATGACGATCTGCGGCATGGTTTTTTGAAGCGCCTGCAGGGATGGCAGCTCCTCCAGGCAGGGAGCACACCAAGTAGCCCAGAAGTTAACGAGGACGATTTTTCCACGGTAGTCAGCCATGTGCACGGTGGTCGTGCCATCGTTCAGGGTGAAATCCGGCGCAGGCTTGTCCATGTGCGAAGGATGGTCGCCGCGATCGCATCCCGGAATTGCAAGCAGCACAACAATAACGGTCAAAATGGTGACTTTGTGACGCAGACACGGAGTGAACACACCAGAAGGATACATCGGCAGAGAAGATGGATCTTTGTGGTTGTCAGGTAATCTGAACGAGTCGTTCGCGGACGCGTAGCATCAGTTACAGAGCTTATGATCCTGTTAACTCGTAAGGCCGAATTTGCAGCTGCCCACTACTACTGGCGAGACGAGTGGAGTGAAGAAGAAAATCAGCGGGTGTTTGGTAAGTGCGCCAACCGCAATGGACATGGGCACAACTACACGCTGGAGGTGACAGTGGCCGGAGAGGCCGATCCGCTTACCGGCTTTGTGGTCGATCTCAAACGGCTGAAAGATGTCATGCAGGCCGAGGTAGTGGATGTGTACGATCATCGTCACCTGAACCACGAAGTTCCCGAGTTCAAGCACAGGATCCCGACTGCCGAAAACATGGCGATCAGTATCTGGGAGCGCCTGGATAGACCGATCCTTAACAGCCTGCCCGGTGCGAGCCTGCATCGCGTTCGTGTTTACGAGATGGCAGATTTATTCGCAGACTACTACGGTCCTCCGGAGAGCGGATCGTGAGTCCGGAAGCGCATTTTTCCCGCCGATATCGCTTCAGCGCCTCACATCGTCTGCATGTCGATACGTTGAGCGATGGGGAGAATCAACGCACCTTCGGGAAGTGCAACAATCCTCACGGTCACGGACACAACTACACGCTGCAGGTCACAGTGACCGGCGCTGTGCACGACGATACCGGGATGGTGGTCGATATGGTGAATCTTGATTCACTGGTGAAGGAGCGGGTTCTGGATCGCTTCGATGTTCGGAACCTGAATCTCGATCCGCTCTTTTCAGTTCAGGTTTCTTCCACGGAAAATCTGTGCCGGGAGGTATGGAAACTTCTTAGTGAGCCGGAAGACCGATTACGCTTCGGCACTGCAAAGCTGGCATGCATACGCATAGAAGAAACCAGCAATAACTCCTTCGAATATGCCGGAGATGAATATGCAGGAAAGGAGCGCAGCCATGTCTGATGACAAGCCTGCAACAACCAGATCGTTAACGGCTCACAACGGTGCGGCGTTGAAGAGGAGTCATGCTGTTGAGCTGGCAGCTTTAGCAGACCTGTCCGCTGTGTCGACACAGGAAATATACGGCGAGTTACTTCGCCGCTTCGACGAAGACCCTACGCGCGATGGCCTGTTGAAAACTCCGGAGCGCGTTGAAAAATCCATGCACTACCTGACCCAGGGGTATCAACAGGATCCGTCCGAGATTCTGCAGGGTGCATTGTTCGATGTGGACTACGACGAGATGGTGATCGTCAAAGACATCGAGATGTTTTCGCTTTGCGAGCACCACATTCTGCCATTCTTCGGCAAGGTGCATGTGGCCTACATTCCCAACGGCAAGGTGGTCGGGCTGAGCAAGGTTCCGCGACTGGTAGATGTATTTGCGCGGCGGTTGCAGGTGCAGGAAAGAATGACACGACAGATCGCGGAGGCGATCGATGAAGCGATTCATCCGCTGGGAGTGGGCGTCGTGATTGAAGCGCGTCACCTGTGCATGATGATGCGCGGCGTGGAAAAGCAGAATTCTTCGACTGTCACGTCAGCCATGCTGGGTGCGTTCCAGAAGCAGGCGACCAGAACAGAGTTTCTGACTCTCGTGCGTGATCGGGGAGTCGGCGGATTCTGACAGGATGAATGGCTTTTTAATCGTGGACAAGCCGCACGGCATGACTTCCCACGATATGGTGAATCGAATCCGGCGAATCACCGGCGAACGCTCGGTGGGCCATCTCGGTACCCTGGACCCGATGGCGACCGGCGTCTTGCCGCTGCTGCTCGGCAAGTGGACGAGACTGGCGCAGTTCTTCGGCAAGCTCGAAAAATCTTATTCCGGATCGATCCGTTTTGGATTCGCAACCGACACCTACGATGCCGAAGGTGATCCTGTCACTGAGCCTCAAAGTGTTGCGCTCGATGGCCCGCGCCTGGCCGAGATCGCTGCTGCCATGCAGGGTTGGATGGAACAGGTGCCTCCTGCATTCAGTGCGAAAAAGGTCTCGGGGAAGTCTGCATACACATTGGCGCGCGCCGGCAAACCGGTAGAGTTGAAGGCAGTCCCGATCTTTGTGGAACGATTCGTAATTACGAAGGCGGCTGGAGACCTCGCCGAGTTTGAAGTGACCATTTCGGCAGGCGGGTATATTCGCTCGCTGGCACATGATCTTGGCAAGCAGGTGGGCTGCGGCGCTCATCTTGCTTCGCTCCGGAGGACTGCTGCCGGGCCCTTCACCCTTGCACAGGCGACTACCCTGGAGCAGCTGTTAGACGCCGCTGCAACGAGCAGACTGGAAGCATTGTTTCCTCATCCGCGGATCCTGCTGCCGGAGCTGCCTGCGACCACCGTGGACGCGCTCGTTGCGGGTCGCATCCGCAATGGAAGCAGCGTGAACCTGCCCGACTACACCGAGAGTGAACTGGTGAAAATCTTCGAAGGCCGCGATCAGCTTGTCGGCATCGCACGTCGCGTCGCCGGTACGCTTTTCCAGCCAATCGCCGTGATCGGCTGAGTTACCTACTGCTTCTTCAGCAAGGGCATAAGCAGAGGCATGATGTTTTTCGCGACTGTCTCATTGCCGCTCGCGGTTGCATGAATGCCGTCGTCCTGCATACCGCCCGGAACGCCGTACACGCCCTGCAGCAGGAATGGCAGAAGCGGTGCATGGAATTGTTTCGACAGTAGCGCATAGGTCTGGTTGAACTGCTGAATATAGTCAGGTCCGTAATTCGGAGGCAGTGTGATTCCGCCGAGAACCACGTGTGCGCCGGCTTTCTGAATAGTTGAGACGATGGTAGTCAGGTTCTGCCGAGTCGAAGTGATCGGCAGACCGCGCAAACCGTCATTTCCGCCAAACGCAACAATCACAATCTGGGGGTGAAGCGCGATCACAGAGGGCAGGCGAACCACACCGTCCTTGGTAGTGTTGCCGCTCACCCCGGCATTGAGGATGCGATAGCGATAGCCCTTCGCGTCAAGATCGCGCTGGAGCGCGTCGGGATAGCTCTGGCCCTCGTTGGTTCCAAAGCCGGCAGTGAGTGAGTCGCCGAAGGCAACGATGATCGGTCGAGAGTCGGACGGATCTGGCTTTGAAACGTTTGTGGCTGACGAAACGTCCGGTTGTGGTGACGGCATGGAAGAATCGGCAGAAGAGTGCTCCTGCGATTTCGTATCGGGGTGGCATCCTGTAGATAGCGCTATACCGAGGACAGCCAGCGATAAGGGGAGCGGCAATACGCGGTTCACGACTTCAGACTAGCAAAGAGAGCGCACTTCGTGGGCAGTGGCAAGCGCGAGGAATGCGCCACACAGGAACAGAGGACTGGCAATGATTGAAGTTCGTGCAGTGAAGAAGTCGATTCGCAATGGCAACAGGACGATCGATATCCTGAAGGGAATCGACCTGTTGATTCCTGCAGGTCAGTTTGTGGCGATCATGGGCGCGTCGGGCAGCGGGAAAAGTACGCTGCTTGGATTGCTGGCCGGCCTGGATGCCCCTACTTCCGGCGAGGTGCTTCTGGATGGAATCGACATCAGCCGGCTCAGTGAAGACAGGCTGGCAGAGATCCGCGGGCGCAAGCTGGGTTTTGTCTTCCAGTCCTACCAACTGATTCCGACCTTGACTGCACTTGAGAATGTTCTGCTTCCGCACGAACTCAATGCGCGCGGCGATGGCAAGCCGCAGGCGCGAGCCCTGCTTGAAAGTGTGGGACTCGGCGAGAGGATGTTGCACTATCCGGTACAGCTTTCGGGCGGCGAACAACAACGCGTAGCACTGGCGCGGGCGTTCATTCTCGATCCCCCGATTGTGCTCGCCGATGAGCCAACGGGCAATCTCGACTCGGTAAATGGCGCCCAAGTGCTGGACCTGCTGCTGGGCCGCAATCGCGATGCGCGGACCACCCTGGTGATGGTGACCCATGATGCGCAGGTCGCGGCGCTGGCGAATCGGCGAGTGATCCTGCGGGATGGGTCGGTCATCGCAGACGAGATGCAGTCATGACGAAGATGCGTGCGACCGCCACGAAGGAAAGCCTATGAGCGTAGCAGAGATCGTACGGCCTGCAGATACAGCGGCAGAGCAGAAGCCCGCGCTCAGTTGGGGCACAGCAGCCCGCATAGCCTGGCGGGAGTTGCATGCATCCATGGCCAAGTTCATGTTCGTCATCTTGTCCGTCGCCATCGGCGTGGCCGCCTTGACAGGTGTGCGCGGATTGAGCGAAGCCTTTACGCGGACGCTGATGACACAGGCGCGCAGCATCATGGCGGCCGATTTATCAGCTCGATTGTTCCGACAGCTGACACCCAAAGAGACACAGCAGCTGGATGCTTTACGCATGCAGGGATTGCAGCGGACGGATGCGACCGAGCTGGTCTCCATGGCATCGAGTGCGAACGATCCTGTGCCGTTGCTGGTGTCGCTGAAGGCTGTCGATCCGGATGCTTATCCGTTCTACGGAGCCGTGGTCCTTGATCCGGAAGGCGACTTCCAAAAAGTTCTGACCGACCATACCGCGGTCGTCGGCGGCGATCTTTTGTTCCGATTACATCTGAACGTCGGCGACACTTTGAAGATTGGAAAAACCACGCTGACGATCGCTGCGTCGCTGGTGAAAGAGCCGGACCGTATGAGTTCGAGCATGGGGCTGGGACCTCGGGTCTTTGTTACCCGGCATGCTCTCGAAGCAAGCGGGCTGCTGCAGCAGGGAAGCCGCGCCGGCGAACGCTTTCTCTTCAAGCTCAGCCCTGATGGTCCGAATGTGGCGAAGGTCCGCTCCCGTGTTGAAGCAATCTTGCCGGAAGCGCAGATCACCGACTTCCGCCAGGCCAATCCCGGATTGACTCGGGGCCTGGATCAGGCGACCGGCATCCTCAGCATGATCTGCCTGGTAGCAATGGTGCTGGGAGCGATCGGCGTCGCGATGGCTATGCGTGCGCACCTGGCGCAGCGAATGGACATCCTCGCCGTCATGAAGTCGATTGGCGCGAAGTCATCCGACATCCTCAGGATCTACCTGCTGCAGACCACGCTGCTCGGTCTGGCGGGAGGGGTCCTTGGGGTGCTGCTGGGCATTGGCGTGGAATGGGCACTCCCTCACTTCCTCGGCATGCTCCTGCCGATCAAGATCGCGACGTACATTCCGTATCGCGCGGGGTTGGCAGGACTGCTGACCGGCCTGCTGACGACGTTGCTGTTCTGCCTGCCACCCCTGCTCGACATCCGGGACGTGAAACCGAACCTGGTATTTCGACGGCTGGTGGAGGAAGGAAGTGACGGGCCGCGAAGAAACTGGCTGCTGCGAATTCGCGATAAGCGAGCGCAATGGATCTCCATCATCGTGATTGTGCTTTCGCTTTGCGGCATCGCGGCTGCACTGTCCGATTCGTGGCTGGTGGCGCGCTGGTTCACCGGCGTGCTGGTCGTGATCCTCCTGTTCATCCTGGGGCTCACTGCAGTGCTGCTGCGCACACTTAGATTTCTGCTGGACCGAACGCGACTGAGCCTGCCTTCCTTCCTGCGACACGGTTTGGCAAATTTGTATCGGCCCGGCAATCAGTCGAAAGCCGTCCTGTCTGCCCTGGGTGTTGGAGTCATGCTGATCCTGGCAGTGTTTCTGATGCAGCGGTCCATGATCCGCGACATGCAGCTAACCCTAGGCAGTGGGGTACCGAACGTCTTCATGATAGACATCAGCACCGACGAGCTCGCTGGCCTGGAGAAGCTGGTCGCAGCGCAACCAGGCGTTCGTGGCACCATGGAAGCGCTTCCGGTGATTAGCGGGCGGCTGACACACCTGGATGGGATGAACGCAGAGGCACGGAAAAATGAGAAGCATTTTCCGCGACATCTCCTGCAGTCGACGACCCTGACCTGGTCTGACGCTGCGCCTGCAGGAGCAAAGGTTACGCACGGGGCATGGTGGAAGCAGGATGCCAGGCAACAGGTAGCAGTGGACGAGGATCTCGGCAAAAGGCTGCACCTGCATGTTGGATCGACCGTGGCCTTTTCCGTGAGCGACCAGCCAATCCAGGTACACGTGGCAGCATTCTTTCGCAACGATGGTCAGCACGTGACGGCACGCAGTGAGTTCATCCTGTCGCGGGATGCCCTGGCCGGCCTGCCGACTGTCTGGTATGGAGCTGTCCATGTTGCGCCCGCACAGGTTGGGCGGGTGCAGGGTGCTATCTTCGCAAGCTATCCCACGGTGACTGTTATCAACATCGCGGATGTGATCGAGACCATCCAGGGAGTCGTAAAGCAGATCACCATCGTCATTCGTTTCCTCGCTGGATTTTCGATTTTGGCAGGAGCCGTCATCCTCGCATCCAGTGTGGCGAGTACACGCTATCGGCGGATTCGCGAAGTTGTGGTCCTTAAGACGCTGGGTGCAAAGCGGCTGAGAATCGCCGGCATCTTCGCAGTTGAGTTCCTGACATTGGGATCGCTCGCCGGACTCGTGGGAACCATCTTTGCGAGTCTGCTGTCTGCTCAATTGCTGAAGCGCATGGATGTGACGTTCACGACGTCATGGTGGGCGAACCTGCTTGGTATTGGAGGCACCGCGTTGCTTGCCATGGCGACCGGGTGGCTGGCAAGTGCAAGAATCCTCGAACAGCGACCCCTGGAGATTCTCCGGGAGGAGTAGGCAGCCAGCTTACTCTTCGGACGTCAGCTGCGAAGCATTCGTAAACACCGAGGTCTGCTGCTCCTGCGTGTAGGTCTTAACCAGCTTTGGATGATGCCGTCCCGAAAAGAGGGAACGCAAATTGCGGTGACGATCCGACTGGGCGCCTAACTGCTGCAGAATTGTGTCGGCTGACGCGACCTCAACGACAGCGGCCTTTGGCTCGGTGATGAGCTTGCGCGAAAGAGCAGGCAGGAAACTGGCGCGACCCGGAGCGGAGTAGTAGAGGAAATGGACTGACTCGGTAGCACTCGATACGACGGGCGCAGCAACAGCCGAGGTCGACGTCAGGACAGCAGATTCATGATCGACAGTGGGCGAGTCTTCAGCGAAGGCAAAGCAGACGGAGAGGCAAAGCACCAGTACTGCGAAATAGAGGATGACCCGGTAACGATGTCCAGTAAGCATTTTGCCTCCGCGTATTCCTGATCTGCATATCGGCCAGTCACAAGATATGCATCTGTTACAAGAGCAGGAACTGCGGGGAAGTACTTCAGCACTGCTCTTGATTCGCATCATGCCAAGCTCGATTCCCCCGGGAGAATGACGCATTCGGGTGATGACAAGCGCAAAATTTTGTAAGCAGGCGCGAAACCCATGATTCGCTTGAGTTTCCAGGATCGAATGCATTGTGACGTACCGTTACGGTCGTGACTTAGCCGCCGAGTTATCCATCAGCGAACTGCCACTAGCCATCGCTCTCGGGCCAGCAGCATGACACGACCGGCTTACCATTGATTTCTGCCGCTTTTTCGAGTAGAATCAACAGATTAGCTGGACTTAGTTGATAGACCGCCTGCATAGTGCGGTCCAACCCCAAGATATGAAGGACGTACCATGGCAAAGCGTCGCGGAAATCCAAACTGGGGAAAACCGGAACCAATTGGTCCGGTCGTCCCGACCGTTACTTCGTTTGAGCAGGTTGTGAAGGAGTTCAAGTTGACTCCTGATCAGTACGTACGCTCAACGCGCCTGAGAGAGTGGGCGCGGCGGAACAAGAATTCCAAGTACATTCCGGAAGCTCTTCTGGAAGCCTGGGGTTTCGAGATAGAGTCGACCCTGTAGATAAAGATTCACAGTCCAAAGAGGGTCACCAGAAGTGGTGGCCCTTTTTTCGTGCCCTTGTTCAACAACAACTGCTTTCGCCTCTTTCCCGGGAAACTGGTTTAATGCAGACATGACGTCAAAGTTGCCGTTTGTGGATGTGCCCGGCGCCATCGAAGAAATTAAAGCCGGTCGCATGATCATCGTTGTGGATGATGAGGATCGCGAGAACGAGGGAGACCTGACTCTGGCGGCGGAGTTTGTCACTCCGGAAGCTATCAATTTCATGGCGAGACATGGACGGGGCCTCATCTGCCTGACGCTGACCGAAGAGCGCGCGGATTATCTTCGTCTCCTGCCGATGACCCAGGAAAATACCTCACGCTTCGGCACAGCCTTCACCGAAAGTATCGAGGCGCGTGAAGGCGTGACTACCGGCATCTCTGCGCATGACAGATCGCACACGATTCGCGTCGCTATCGATTCCAGAAGCGGAGCAGCTGACCTGGCGAGACCCGGCCATGTCTTTCCGCTCAGGGCGCGCAAGGGCGGCGTACTCGTCCGCGCGGGACAAACCGAGGCCTCGGTCGATCTCGCCCGTATGGCCGGCCTGATCCCGGCTGGCGTCATCTGCGAGATCATGAACGACGACGGCACCATGGCGCGTGTTCCCGATCTCATCAAATTCTGCGCGACACACGACTTGAAGATGCTCACTGTGGCAGAGATGATCCGCTATCGGCTGCGGCACGAGCGCTACATCCGCCGTGTTGCTGAAACCGTGTTGCCGACCGAGCATGGCGATTTCCGCATGATCGCCTATGACAGTGAAGTGGAGGGTGGAGAAAGCCACCTCGCCCTGGTTCGCGGCGACGTTGGCGTAGGCGATGAGCCTGTGCTTGTGCGTGTGCACTCGCACTGTCTCGCCGGCGATATCTTCGCCACAACAGCATGCGACTGTCATGCGATCCTGCAAGCTTCTCTTCGGCAGATTGCCGAAGCCGGCGTCGGTGCCGTGGTTTATCTGCATAATGCCGGCAGGGGTTTCGAAATCGACGAACGCACGAAGCCGCCTCGCCTTGTACTTCATCGGGAGACACGGTCACGCGAAGTGCATCGCGAAGTTCATGCACGCGAGGCGAACGTGGAAGACAAAGATGAGCGGCAACAGCGTGTACTTCGACAGGTCGGCATAGGAGGGCAGATCCTCGCGGATCTCAACATCCGGAAGATCCGGCTGCTCACCAACACGCCCACGCATGTTCCCGCCCTGGAAGGTTTCGATCTCGAGATTGTGGAGCAGGTGGCTTTGCAGCTCGGGCGACAGGTACGACTCTAGACCCAATCTGTTCAGTCGAGTGCCGGAAAGGGCAGTTTTCCAGCCAGACCCATGTCTGTCAAATCCGAGGTGAGCCGCTCCACATCCGTAAAGAGGATTGCCTTCATGCCAGCCTGCCGGGCTGCATCGATGTTCCGCTGAATGTCATCGATGAAGAGAGCGTCTTCTGCCTTCACACCAAGCTGCTCAAGCGTGTGTCGATAGATCTCGGGGTCCGGTTTCGCAATTCTCAATTCACAAGACCACGTGAGATGGTCGAATTGCTGCAGGAAGGCATGTTCACGCAGAAGATAATCGCGTGTCCCGTCGCCCATATTGGAAAGCACCCCGATTTTCAGGCCTTTGCTCTTCAGGTCCGCAGCCCACTTCACCATGGCGATGTTGAGGCTACCCCACATGCGTCCATCGTGATCAAGCAGGTCAGCAAGCAAACTGTCACTCAGGTTGAACCCACCCTCACGAGCTATGGTCTGCCAGTAGGTGTGACTATCCAGCTGGCCGCTGTCATAGTCATGGCGATGTGCCCAGTAATGGTCCTCAAAGCTGGCGTCATCGAGGCCCGTAGCCTGGACGAGGCTTGTATGTGCATCCGCATCCGGCAGTGCACTTAATACCTTGCCGTAGTCGAAAATGACTGCCTCTAACGCCATCCAGTCTTTACTCCTTGCTCTTGTCGGCTTTGCTGCATCGCTGCAGGATTACTCTAACTATTATGCGCTGAGGTACTCGGAGCAAATGAGAAAGCTGATGGATTCTTCAAGGTGAGGCAGGCCCTGTCGGAATTTTCTTCCCGGACGAATTGGGATACAGGCGAGACGGACTGGACGCGCGCGCTTACAGAACGTCGCGCTGCCGGGCTGCCGATCTATGACTTGACAGAGGCGAATCCCACACGATGCGGTTTTGAGTATGACCCAGGCTTACTGGCAGCTCTGCAGCAGGCTGACTCACTCAGCTACACGCCGGACGCATTTGGATTGCTGAAAGCGAGACAGGCTGTCTGCGGTTACTACGCGGATCATTTTGCGACGCTGCCTTCTTTAGTCCGAGAGCAGGTGTCAGCAGCTGTGACTGCTGGACAGGTCATGCTTACGGCAAGTACCAGCGAGGCTTATAGCTTTATCTTCCGGCTTCTGTGTAACCCGGGCGACGAAGTGCTAATCGCTCAGCCAAGCTATCCACTTTTCGACTTCCTGGCCGTACTTGAAGATGTGAAGCTGGTTTCCTTTTCAATGTTTTATGACCACGGATGGCACCTGGACATACCCGGCCTCGAGGCCGCCATCACAAACAGAACGCGCGCAATCGTCATCGTCCACCCGAACAATCCTACCGGCCATTTCACGAGCAAAGATGACCGTGAGGCGTTGGAGGCTATCTGCTTGCGTTTCGGCCTGGCCCTGATCGTGGATGAAGTCTTTCTCGATTACAGCTTTGGCGAAACAATACCTAGTTTCGTGAGCGGTGAGCAGCTGGTGCTTACCTTTGTCCTGAGCGGCCTGAGCAAGGTCGCAGGGCTGCCGCAAATGAAACTGGCTTGGCTTGTTTGCCTGGGACCTGAGAAACAAAGAATGGCTGCGCTTGTCAGGCTGGATGTTGTTTCCGACACATTTCTGTCAGTAAATACACCGGTGCAACATGCCCTCCCGCAATGGCTAGGAAATCGACATTCCGTACAGCAGCAGATATCTGCAAGGGTGAAGCAGAACCTGCAGGTATTAGACACATTGTTAAACCCCGCAACTGCATTGGACCGGCTCGAAGTGCAAGGAGGCTGGTATGCGATTTTACGTGCGCCCGCTCTCGAAAGTGGAGAACGCGCAGCTTTGCAGCTGCTTCAATCGTGCGGAGTGGCAGTCCATCCTGGAAGCTTCTTCGGAATGACCGGAGAACGTAGCTTCGTAGTCAGCCTTCTTGCAGAAGGCGCGATCTTCGCCAAGGGAGCGAAACTGTTAGTCGATTATCTGGACAGATAGATAACATTCCATCGAACTTTGACAATCCTGGCCCAGGTGTTGCGCGCTCAATACCTGGCGTTGGATTTCAGAAATGGATTGTTGGCCCGTTCTGCTCCCATCGAAGTAGTTGGACCGTGACCTGGAATCACCTTGGTCTCTTCCGGTAGAGGCAAAAGCCTCTCGCGTAATGACTTCAAAATCTGTTGGGTATTTCCACCCGGCAGATCCGTTCTGCCAATAGTGCCGGCGAACAGAGTATCGCCTGCAAAAAGAAGGTTATCAGCAGGGAAGTGCAGGCAGATACTTCCAGGTGTATGTCCAGGCGTATGAAGCACCTGTGCTTCCAGGTTCGACAATCCGATTGCGACGAGATCGTCGGCACTTCCGTCCAGCTGCACAATCTCCGGAGGTTTTACGCCGAGCCAGGCGGCCTGCATGTCCATTTGTTGAAGCAGAGGTATGTCGTGCTGGTTCATCAGAACAGTCGCACCTGTGATCTGCTTCAGCCTTGCCGCAGCCCCGACATGATCGATGTGCGCATGAGTAATGACGATTTGCTTCAAGGTAAATCGGTGAAATGCTAGCCGGGCAAGAATGTGAGCAATGTCATCCCCAGGATCGATGACCATGGCGGTATGGCTCGCCTCGTCACCCAGGATAGAGCAGTTACACTGCAGCGGACCAACAGGAAAGGTTTCAAGGATCACTTCACCATTGTACGAGTGCGATGTAGATCTGTCCTTTAACAGTGACAGAAAACAAGTAGTTGATTGCCTGCTGAATCTCGACTGGGCGGGTGCAAAACTGACCCCTTAGTACCGGTCTCTTCGAGTTTGTCGAAAGAGAAGATGCAAACTATACACTTTGTTCTCTTTTTATGTTGTTCGTAACTTCATTTAATCTATTTCTGTCCTATTCTGTAAAAGGAGGGTTCAATGAATATTGAAGATATCTTGTCCGAGATTGATGCGGAGATAAGCAGACTGCAGCAGGCCAAGGCGCTGCTTGGGGAAGGCGGTTCAGCTGGAACGGTTGCAAAGAAAAGGCGCGGTCGTCCTCCGCTGTCAGCTTCGCAGCACATCCTTCCCAAGGCGAAGACGAAGCGCCGCATGATGAGCGCGGAAGGGCGTGCCAAGATCGCCGCTGCTCAGAAGGCACGTTGGGCGAAGTCGAAAAAGGCTGCAACCACGACCGGCAAAAAGAAGGTAGGTCGCCCCGCCAAGGCAGCCGGTAAAAAGGCAACGGGCGCATCCAAGAAAGCAGCTGTCAAGAGCGAGAGCGCCGCGGCACAAGCCTAGCCGAAAATTCTTAGCTATCCAGGCACAACCAGCAGGCATAGTCATCTAGCACGGTGCGGCTCGCCCTGGGCCGCCCCAGAACAGAATTCTCTACATTCCGTTTGCTTGGATCTCTCGGGCATCACTGCGGAGGCTATGCAGCCGGTGGAAGATAATCAATCCCACGGCAAGTGAAACAACTGCTATCAGTTCGGTGAAAATCCTTATCTCTATAATGACTCCCACATACAGCATCAGGAGGAGCCAGGCGGGTAAGACGATAAGACACATACGGCTGATGGCTGGTTGTTGAATCCATCGTCTCTGACTGATCAGCAAAGGAAGGGTAAAACCGAAATTGCTCAGCATCAGCGGCCATTGCTGCGGCTTGAATACCTCGTGCAGGTTGTAACGCAGGTGCGGAACAAACAAGCCGGTACCGCCATGTTCTTGTGGGTTGAAAGCAAAGTGCCGGCCAAGATAAAACTTGATTGCCACCCAGATCAGCAGCTGCGCCAGGATATGTGGTGCGACCACAGACCACTTTGCGGGAACCGGGTTGGATGGAGAAGGCGTTCGCTGCCAGATAAGAAATAGAAGTGTCGCGAAGCAGATGGTTTCACGGTTGAAAACGCCGAGTGTAAATAGAAAATAGAAGGGCAGATACTGCCGACGTAAAAGGAAGTAAAGGCAGCCCGAAAAGAAGAACAGACTGGGAACGTCGTAGGGCAGCGTGAAGCTTGGCCCGTAGATGAGCACTAAGTTGAAATAGGCCATGAAGACGACCAGGAGTGCTGCCCACCTGCTGAAGGATGTCGAGAGGGTCAAGACTCGAAGCGAGCCGCGTGTGAAAGCTACGGCTCCTAGGATTGCGAAGAAACTTACCAGCAGCTGAATGAAGATGTAGGGATTGTGAAGTTGTTCGGGAAGATGCGAAGCGACCCTTAGGATCACGGGCGCCCTGGCAAAGATGCGGAAAACAGCGGCCATCAGGACACGCTCCTGAAATGGCGAACTCTCAAGCCCGTCTGTGTACCGTTGTAGATTGAGGAATGGCCGGTTGCTCCAGTCGTAGATCAGGGCGAAGTGGGCGCAGACCACGACGGTGAACGCGAGCCAGGCGGACTCTGCGCGCAGGAAGGTTCGCAGGCGCGGCGCTGTACTCGCGGGTGCTGTGGAAGGATCAGACACGTCTCATTATCATCGGGGATAGGCCGCGACAAGAACTCTGAAGCTAAACAGACTCAAGCTGGTAATGCGCGCAGATGCTGGAGGATGTGTGAAGAGAATCCGGGGCTTCGCACCCCGGTTGGACGTTGAGGAACTGAGTCATCTCACTCAGTGGACTAGTTTTTCAACTAGGCCGCAGCAGCAAAGGCAACAGCGGACGAATTGCGCGGGGCAAACGTCAAGAGGTTGCTCTTACGGCTGGCTACAGATGCAGTATTCGCATTTGTGGTCTGGCCTCCCTTAACGTGGGCGACCGATCCGGCTCGTCTTTCAGACATCGCATACCCGTCGAAACCTGGGCAGCCCCATAAGTGTTTATGGTGGAGCTGGAGGGAATCGAACCCTCGTCCGAATACGGTTAGTCTGACAAGTCTCCTCACGAGCGTTTACAGGGCGAACCCTGTTGGATCCAGGCAAGCAAAAGCGGCTTGACCTTTAAGCTATCGGCAATGTTCAGCCTTTCTTTATCTTACTACGAGGCACGAGGCAGGCCAGTACGGGTATCACCGTCCGCTTTCAGTAGCCCGGATAAATGCAGCAGTGTAGTCGTGCAAATTCTTGAGCGCTGGTTCGTTGATGTATACCATGTGACCGGTTTCAAAGAAGTGATAGCTGATGTTCGCCTGAAGATCCTGTGGCATTGGCAAGTGCTTCATCTCGTAAGTCGCGCCGAAGTAGAGACAGCCGAGATCGAAATAGCCACCCATCAGCATGACTTTCATCTTTGGGTTGCGTTTCATGGTCATGGCCAGATCCGGCATGACATTCACGCTGGCGCCCTCCCAGCCATCGCTTCCGGGAGTTCTGTGAGCAAGGTGCCATCGGAAATCGCTTTCGCGGGCGCTTGGCTTGTAAGTCATGTTTTCGCCATATTTAAGATCCTGACGAGCGTATTGGTTGATGGCTGTGACGAACGCGGAGTCGACGGCATTGGTGAAGGGATCGTAGTCCGCATCCTTGCTCAACGGATCGATGTCTGGGCCCTGGTAGCGGGTGTCTAGGCGGCCGGTGGTGATGCCAAGTTCGCTTTGCAGCTCCTTGGAGAAGTCTCCTCCGCTCACACGCAGGTTGGCGCGAAGCCAGTAGGCTGCGGGAACTCCAGTGTAAGCCTGGAGTCTGTCTGCAATCGCGCGCTTTCTGTCGGCGGGCAGATCGGAACCCTGCATCAGGGCCGACGCATACTCGCCCAAGCTGAACTGTTCTACTTCATGAAGAAACGGTTCGAGTGCGGGAGGCTGGTTGGCCAGTCGATGGTGATACCAGCCGGTCGCGGCCATGGAAGGAAGTGCCAGGATGTATGGCTGGTCCGTGCCGGGATTGCCTTCGGGGCCGTCGGCACTGTCATTGAAGGAGAGAATCTGCGACAGCAGGATCACTCCATTGAGGTCTACTCCCTGCAGCATATTGCTGAGTACCGCGCTTCTTGTCGTTCCGTAGCTTTCTCCGAAGAGATACTTTGGTGAGTTCCACCGGTGGTACTTAGTCAGGAAGCGTCGGATGAAACGGTCGAAGGCGTGGGCATCTTCATCTGTTCCCCAGAAAGCCTTGCCTGCATCTTTGCCGACGACACGGCTGAAGCCAGTTCCAGGTGCATCGATGAAGACAAGATCGCTGACATCGAGCAGGCTGTATGGATTTTCGACGATCGCGTATGGAGCGGCGGTGTCGTGCTGCACGTCCTGCGTCACGATCCGTTTAGGACCGAAGGCGCCCATGTGCAGATACATGGTTGCGCTTCCAGGTCCGCCGTTGTAGAGGAAGGTCACTGGCCTCTTGCCGGAGTCTCCATCTTTCTTGAAGTAGGCCGCGTAGAAGATGCGGGCTGTTGGCGGCTGGTCTTCGGGCTTTGCGGGTAAGTCGACACCGGCGTCTGGAAGATATCTGCCATCGAGACCAAGCATTGCATCCTGTGTGTCACTAGAGCCGACGGTCAAGGTACCGGCTATTGCCCGGTAGGCAAATGGCTGGCCATTGATGCTGAGGGAACCATCCGTGACGGAATCAGGTTGAGGTGGAAACCCCATCGAGGTTTTAGCGGGATCCTCCTTTTTGGAGGTGTCGGGCGATCCCTGTGCCGATGCGGGGAAGCTGCCTGCACTTGCGGTGAGCAAGGCACCCATGAGGACGACGAACAGCGGAGTTTTTGCTTTCAATTGGACGCTCCAGAATCGAGGTGGCAGGAAGAGGAAGGTCGTCTGTTTCGCGTGTCGGACTTCCAAATTGTTCCACGTGGAACAATCGAGAACC
>CAZZUX010000012.1:0-49608 GCA_964657395.1 uncultured Ktedonobacteraceae bacterium | reverse complement strand
CTGCCGACGCCATGATGAGATCGTAGCCATGTCCCGCCAGCACATTCGCCAACTCAAGGCCTATACCACTGGACGCGCCGGTTACCAACGCAAGATTGCTATTCATAAGTAAATCCCCTCTAGTTTCATTTCGATGCCGAGCGGGCTTTTGCGTTTGCTGTCGCAGGACACTCGGTCTTGACCATGATTCGATCAGCCGAACGAACGACCATGTCCGACCGTTCTCATCTTTCAAAGCGGTTTAGTCCTATGAATGTCTCCTGCGCTCACTCAGCTTCTGGAAGGCAGCTTTGAACCGCTGAGACACCATCAACAGTTCTAGTCAGCTTGGTGAATTGTGTTCAGACCAGCTGCCCAGGAGTGAACATGAGTACGTCCTCAATAGGTACGGAAAGCCGTACAAGCTTTCCCAGGAGTGGGCACCAATACATCCCGATGGTGAATGAAACGGTGGATGGCTACGTGCATGCCCACTCCCTGCAAACCATCAATGCCGCGCCCGAAGATCTATATAAGCTGTGGAGAGATGTCAGTCTGATCCCACGCTGGCAGGAACACGTCGTATCGTGTACTCCGGTAAGTGAAAGCATTAGTCATTGGGTCATGGGGAATCCTGACGATCCGGATGGTAAGCGGATTGAATTCGATTCGCAGATCATCGAGGACACGCCCGGCAGCAAGCTCGCTTGGAAATCGATCACAGAAGGTGTTGAACAAACCGGCTCTGTCTCCTTCAGCCTGCATCCCGCAGGGAGAGGAAGCATTGTCCTGCTTCAGCAAGTCGTGAAGATGCCGGGCGGGAAGCTGGGCAATGCCGCAGCTGCTGCGGCAGAGCGAGGCCCTACGCAAACCGTCATAGAGAATCTCAGGCACTTCAAAGAACTAGCCGAAGCCGGAGAGATTCCTTCAGTAGAAGGACAGCCTCACGGACCGCGCGGCATAAGCGGTTCCATCAAGAAATGGATGTACGGCGAGACCAACCCGACACCGCCCGGCACAAGCGATGCAGCTTAGCCCGACACAACGAACATAAAACAAATGAGGATGCAATGAAGGCAGTTTGCTGGATGGGTAAGAATTCAATCGAAGTACATACCGTCGCGGATCCCCAGATCATCAACCCGCACGATGCGATTATCCGTATCACCCGCACCGCAATCTGCGGCAGCGACCTACACCTTTTTGATGGATACATTCCGACTATGGAGTCCGGCGACATCCTCGGACACGAGTTTATGGGCATCGTCGAAGAGGTAGGCAGCGATGTAAAGAAGTTGAAGCGCGGTGACCGAGTTGTGGTCCCTTTCACAATCGCCTGCGGAAGCTGTCTATTCTGCAACAAGAAGCTTTGGTCGCTTTGCGATAACTCAAATCCCAATGCTCAAGTCGCCGAAACGATGTACGGTTACACAGGATCGGCGCTGTTCGGCTACTCACATATCTATGGAGGCTATGCTGGTGGCCAGGCTCAGTATGCACGCGTGCCATTCGCTGATGTAGGTCCGATCAAAATAGAAAATGACCTGCCGGATGAGAAGGTTCTGTTTCTCTCTGATATCTATCCGACCGGCTACCAGGGCGCAGAGAACGCGAATATTGAACCCGGAGACACAGTCGCAGTATGGGGCTGTGGCCCCGTAGGCTTGTTTGCTATTGCCAGCGCCTACATGATGGGAGCAGGTAAGGTCATTGCGATCGACAGGTTTCCAGAGAGACTGAAGCTGGCAAGAGATTACTGCGGCGCAACAACGATCGATTACTCAGATGACGACGTGATTGTAGTGGAAGCCCTAAGGGACCTGACTGCCGGCATCGGCCCGGATAGCTGTATCGATGCTGTTGGAATGGAAGCCCACTCCTCAACCGCAGTCGGCCTGTATGACAAGGTGAAGCAGACTCTCAAGCTGGAAACTGATCGTCCCTTTGTACTTCGCCAGGCAATCCAGGCGATTCGCAAGGGCGGGACGCTATCCCTTCCCGGTGTATATGGGGGAGTGTTGGACAAGGTGAACTTTGGAGCAGCATTCGGCAAAGGTATTCACATGTCGATGGGCCAGACCCACATGCACAAGTATCTGCAGCCACTACTGAAGACCGTTGAAGATGGACAGATCGATCCCAGCTTCCTGATCTCTCACCGCGTCGGCATCGAACAGGTGCCGGAGATGTACAAGATGTGGCGGGACAAGCAGGACGCCTGCACAAAGATCGTGATCGACCCATGGGCAGACACACTCGCAGCATAGAAGATCGACAATCGGGCGCGAGGGTGAAGGCTCTGAAGAACAATCAAAGGTCTCTCTTAGTACTGGCCGGATTGGGTGTGGTATGTGTACTTAGCGCATACCGCACCCGTCTGCGAAAAGTACGTTATTCCCTCAAACAAAAGAATGTAGTGATAACGGGCGGCTCGAGAGGCTTGGGCCTCGCGCTGGCAGAGGTTTGCCTCGCGCGGGGTGCCGCAGTTTTTCTGCTTGCCCGCGACATCGAAGAACTCGGACGCGCTGACAAACACCTCAATGTCGTATTTCCTTCAGCCGACCGGGTCAAGTTCGTTCAGTGCGATGTCACCAGCCCTTCCTCCGTACAGGCTGCATTCAACGAAATAGCAGCGGTGTGGAACCGGGTTGATGTCTTAATCAACAATGCAGGTGTTATCCACGTCGGTCCTGCCGAAAACCAGGAACTTAGTTCTTACCACGAGGCGCTGGAAACCAACCTGCTTGGAGCTGTTCACACTGCCTACGTTGTCATGCCACAGATGCTAGCTCGCAAGGCAGGCCAGATCGTCAACATAGCCTCCATTGGGGGCCTTGTGGCAGTGCCGCATTTGCTTCCGTATACAACGAGCAAGTTCGCTCTGGTCGGATTCTCGCGGGGACTATCCGCAGAGATGGCCACGAAAGGCATCAAGGTGCTTACAGTCTACCCTTGGCTCATCCACACCGGCTCCCATCTAAAGGCGCTATTTACCGGTAAGTCGGAACTCGAGTACCAATGGTTTAGTGCAGGGGCTACCCTTCCCATCATCTCAATGGGTCCACAATCCGTTAGCCATGCCATCGCGGATGCGATCGAGGATGGGAGAAGCGAACTGTTGATCTCCCCGTGGAGTCACTTAGCCGCAACTGCAGCTCAGTTAGCTCCTGGTCTCACTCGGCTTCTTCTCGGCTTGACGTCGCGTATCCTGCCTGCTGCCGATAGCTCTAGAGGGAACGACCGCGTTCCAGGAGCTACCTTCCAGAATCAATCGCCAGCACTGATAGACAAGCTGGGAGTTGCCGCTGCTGAGCGATGGAATCAATGAATTACCTTGACTGAGGGTAGCTTCGTACAATTGCAACGAATCGCTGCGTAATTTTCCATACAATAAAGAAACGATTGAAGATCATCTTCAAAGCACGGCCATCTATTCAGGGTATGTACCTCATCACACCTCCATCGCAGCAAGCCTGAATATACGATGTAGGAATGAATCATTGATCGCCCCTGAACTTCCCGATAGCGGAAAGCATTTACAAGAGCAAATAGCTCAGCATGGTTCATGGTTCCATAACATGAACGTGGGCGGCTATATGACCGCTCCGGATCACGTGCTCGGTGATTTTCCAGCAGTCAAGTGGCGGCATATTCAGGAATCACTATCCACGGATCTTCGCGGCAAATCAGTGTTGGATGTCGGATGCAACGCCGGCTTCTATGCTCAGCAGGCAGCACTCCGCGGTGCTTCGCGCGTACTCGGTATCGACGCGAACCCAGGATATCTGAAGCAGGCCCGCTTCGCTGCCAAGGTGAATCGCCTGGAGATCGAATTCAAGCAAATGTCGGTGTACCAGCTTGATCAACTCGACGAGAAGTTCGACTTAGTCTTCTTCCTGGGCGTTTTTTATCATCTTCGCTATCCGCTTTTTGCTCTGGACAGAGTAGTGGAAAAGGTCAATGGGCAATTGCTGTTTCAATCCTTATTGCGGCCAAGAACAAATGTAGAAAGTCACTATCGCGTTCCTTCAGACATTCCATTCGGCGACACTGACTTCGTTCTAAATCAAGAGTTCCCTCGAATGCATTTTATCGAAAATAAGTTTGGCGGGGATCCTACGAACTGGTGGCTGCCGAATGCAAGCTGCGTCGAGGCTGTTCTTCGGACTGCAGGCCTGAGAATTGTAGGTCGTCCTGAAGACGAGACGTGGCTGTGCGAGCTGGATCAAAACCAGCCAAGTGGTTCCTCTCTTCAGCAGGATGAGTTAAGAGGGGCACGCAGTTAACTCTTTTAGATGGATTGACTTCAAAGCACCTCGAGTACCGGAAGGAACACAATGGTAGAAGCCGTCATGCTGTGGAATGAGCCGAATAATCTTTCACACTGGAACTTTCAGCTTGATCCAGAATGGAAGATCTTCGCCGCAATGATGTTGGAAGCTGTCGCGGCAATTCGGAAGGCCAATCCTGAGCTGCGAATAGTCCTGGGTGGCGTCTCTTCCTGCGATTGTGACTTTCTGCGACTTATGAAGTCTTATGGAGTCATCGATGCCGTCGATGCTGTCTCCGTCCACGGCTTTCCGCTGGACTGGAACCACTGGACGATCAATGAGTGGCCCGCGAAGTTGCAGGAAGCTAGAGAAGTAGCTCGCAAGCCGGTATGGATTGGAGAGATTGGAGCCTCGTCCTTCGGTGCAGAAGAAGTACAGCAGTTCGGCTTGGAGCGCATGGTCGAATTGATTGCGGCAGACGCTGAACGCGTGCATTGGTACAGCCTCTTCGATCTTCCGCCCACGTGGGCTGCCGAGACTCGCCATCGTGAGGCAGAAGGAAGCTCTTACTACCGCCATTACTATCTAGGCCTTCTGCGTCATGACGGTACGCCAAAACTCGCTGCACAGAGCTTTCCGGCTGATGGATCAGTCGGCCTATGTCAATGGTTCCACTTCGAGGATCATCGGCTCGAAAAGGCTGCAGAGTGGATGGAGCAGCACGGCGTTACCTATCTGCGTACCGGGTTGAGCTGGGCCGACTCATATCGCCCGAATGCCGAGGCATGGTTCGACAGGCAGATGGAAGTGCTGCAAGACTTTAAAGTGACTCTCACTCTTTGCTTCACTCCGGAACATCTTGGCGTCGAGGCGCATCACACCAGTCCTCCAAGGGAAGTGCATACCTTCGCGCAATTTGCGAACTGGGCTGTAAACCGCTATGCGCCCGCGCAGCAAATCACAGAGCCACGAACCGCAGTCGAGGTTATGCAGCTTATATGAACAATATGTCTTCTCAACAGATTCTCATCACGGGCGGAGCAGGGTTCGTCGGTTCTCATGTCGCTGACGGATTGCTGCGAGCTGGCCATTCGGTCCGCATCTTGGATGATCTAACGCCGCAGGTGCATAACGACGGAATGCCGACTTATCTTTCTCCGGACGTCGAATTTATCCTCGGCGATATCTGTGATCCAGCCGTTCTGCGCCGCGCTCTGCATTCGGTTGACGCCGTATATCATTTCGCCGCGGCTGTGGGCGTCGGTCAATCCATGTACGAGATCAACCGGTATATGCGGGTGAACACACTGGGGACCGCTGCATTGCTTCAGGCGATGCTAGATACCAAGTCGCGAGTGTCAAAGCTAATTGTAGCTTCGTCCATGTCAATCTATGGCGAAGGCGAATATGCCTGCAGTGCCTGCAACACGCTGGTTGCGCCAGCTGTTCGTCAGATCGCGCAGTTACGCGAAGGTGAGTGGGAAGTGCGCTGTCCTAGCTGCGGTGGGAGTATAGAGCCGGTACCTACGAGGGAAGAGAAACCCTCGGAGCTTACTTCTATGTACGCGCTGTCGAAACGCGATCAGGAAGAGCTATGCACCATCTACGGACGAACCTACGGTTTGCCAGTAGTGGCACTCCGGTTCTTCAATATCTATGGAACTCGGCAGGCTCTCTCCAATCCGTACACAGGAGTGGCTGCCATCTTTGGCTCCCGCCTGTTAAATGGTCAAGCGCCACTGATATTTGAAGACGGAAAGCAGAAGCGAGACTTCGTCAGCATCCACGACATAGTGCAGGCGAACCTGCTTGCTCTGGCTTACAACGGACGAGGACCGCTCGTCTGCAACATTGGTTCTGGACAGCCGATCACGATTACCGAGATAGCAGAGCTTCTCGCAAAGTCAGTTGGTTCTCGGATCGCTCCGGTTATCACGAACAAGTTCCGAGCCGGAGACATTCGCCACTGCTACGCGAATATCACCCGTGCACAGATGGAACTGGGTTACAAGCCATCTGTGAGTCACGCCGAAGGTTTTGGTGAATTAGCCGAATGGCTGGCAGATCAAGAAGCCGAGGACAAGGCAGAAACATCACTAAGCGAGTTGTCCCGCTATGGACTAACCGCATGATGACAGGAAGAGAGACTCCATTGGACAGCGGTGAACGTATTGTTTTGATTACCGGGGGCGCTGGGTTCATAGGGTCGAATCTGGCTGCGAGATTGCTCGCCGGAACACGAGCCAAGATCCGGATCCTGGACAACCTGTCGCGCGGCCAGGTAGCTCTGAACGTGCGCTGGCTGCAGTCGCAACCTGGCGCTTCCGAGCGACTTAGCATACAGGTCGGTGATGTTCGAAATGCCAGCGATGTTCGGCAAGCCGTAGAGGGCTGTACCGAGATATACCACTTGGCTGCCCAGGTTGCTGTGACTACCAGTGTGCTAGCACCTACCGAAGACTTCGGTATCAATGCCGGCGGCACGCTGAACATATTGGAAGCAGCCAGGAGTCAAAATCAACATCCGTTCCTACTATTTACTTCCACAAACAAGGTTTATGGCTCGCTGGAAGGATTGAAAGTTCGCGTTACAGGATCGCGGTATGTTGCAGATCAACCAGGATTTCGAGGCATCACGGAGGATGCTCCTCTGGATTTTCATTCTCCATATGGATGTTCGAAAGGTGCGGCGGACCAGTACGTTCGCGATTACGCCCGCATCTACGGCTTGCCCACTGTAGTCCTTCGTATGTCGTGTATCTGTGGACCGAGGCAGTTCGGAACAGAAGACCAGGGCTGGGTCGCACATTTCCTATACTCGATTTTGCGTGAAGATGCCGTCACCGTGTACGGCGACGGGCGACAGGTCAGGGACATCCTGCACGTTGATGATCTTCTCGATGCTATGGAAGCTGTACGGAGAAAAAGGTCCGTGACTCAGGGTCAGATCTTCAATGTCGGTGGTGGCCTGGAAAGAGCTCGTTCGGTGAATGAGATTATCGCTTCCATTGAGCAGCTACTTCACCTGGAATGCATCCGCAGGTCGGGTGACACGCGGCCAGGTGACCAGCCACTCTATATTTCAGATACCGCAAAGCTGGAGGCCATGACTGGATGGTCGGCTCGGCGCACTATCGGTCAGATACTCGAAGACATTCATAATTTTGGTGCTCAGCAGACTGCCATCACAGCACAGCAGCGACAAACGTACGAGGCAGCACTCGACGCGAGGGTAGTCGCATGAGATACGCATTAGTAAACCCGCGCTGGACCTTCGAAGGATCTACGTATTTTGGCTGCCACGAGCCACATGTACCACTCGAACTCTTAAGTGCTCAATCCTTTGTGGAACGCGAAGGTCACAGCAGCGTGCTGATCGATGCGCATATGGAAAATATTTCGCCTGAACAGGTGTATACGCAGGTAGCAGCCTTTAAGCCAGACTTCGTAGTTATTCCATCCGCACCCTCCTATCTCTTCTGGCGGTGCCCACAACCAGAACTTCGCGTGCCGCGGGAATGGATTCGCGCCCTTCGCGGTCTTGGTCAAAGTGTCGTAATCGGACCGCACGGTTCAGCTACTCCGGCCGCAACACTAAGGAAAACTGGTGCGGATATTGTTCTTCGTGGCGAGCCGGATCAGATACTTAGCGACCTGTCATGGAAAGACCGCAATCTGATCCCAGGATGCTGCTGGATAGAGGATAGTCGGGTCGTTGTTTCACCAGGCTTAGGTGCTACTGACATGAGCGCCGTAACTACCCTCAGCTTCAGCCGATATCCCGTCGAGCGACATGCTCACCTGCATCATGTATTCACCGAACTACCCGCACATATCCCAGGACATCTTGGAGCAGAACTTGAGTTTGCGCGTGGATGTCCGTGGTCATGCTCGTTCTGCAACAAGACACTCTTTAGAAATAAGTACAGGGAACGAAGCGTCGAGAGCTTGTTGGAAGAAATAGACCAGCTTGTAAGCCGGGGAGTAGGCTATATCTATTTCATAGATGAAATTTTCGGAGTGGGCCAGAACGTTCGTCGGTTACTCGCCGGGATTGCTGAAAGACCAATAGCGATTGGATTTCAGAGTCGTATCGACCTGTGGGACGAAGATTCGCTGGCTCTGCTCGGTCGCGCTCACTGCATATCCTTTGAGTGCGGGATCGAATCGATTACTGAAGAAGGCCGTGCGGCGATGCGGAAGAATTGCCGCCTAAGCACCGAGCGCATCTCGGAATTACTTACCGTGGCGCGCACACATATTCCATGGGTTCAGGCGAACCTCATCAAGACGGTAGACGACGATCCTGCCTTGGTCGCTGCATGGCAGCAGAAAATGAAAGAAGCTGGCGTCTGGGTGTCTGAACCTGTACCAATGTTTGCGTTTCCAGGGAGTCCGCAATATGTACAGACGTTCGGGTCTTCACCCGATGACACCGCCTGGGAACGCGCGCACAACCATTACCTCGAACAATTCAAAGAGCGAGGTTATAGCGACATCCAATCTCAAGCGCCGTTGAAGCTAGAAGAGCTGGAATGCGCGTTCTGATCACTACCGACACAGTTGGTGGCGTTTGGGATTATTCGCTAGGGTTAGCGGAAGGATTGCTTAAGCGAGGGTGCGAGTTAACACTTGTAAGTATGGGCGAGCTTCCGAGTGACTTCCAATCGGCGGCCATTGGAAATCTCGCAGAAACCTGGCAAGGGAGACTGAGCTTTATCTCTACCGACTATCCTTTGGAGTGGATGCAGGGCGACCTTCAACTTGAACAAAGCGAGAAGTTCCTGCTTGGCTTGATAGAGAAGATTCGCCCTCATCTGTTCCACTCCAACCAGATGTGCTTCGGTTCCCTTGCCTGCAATATACCGTGCATTGTGGCCTCTCACAGTGACGTCACAACCTGGTCCCTGTTCTGCAAAGATGACGCCGCTATGGATGGTGCGTGGTATCAGCGCTATCACGAGGTCGTGGCAAGAGGTTTGTCCGCTGCCGACTGCGTAGTCGCGCCATCACGATTTCAATTGGACCAGATAGAGCAACACTACGGACCGATCGGACAGAGAGGCGTGGTCATCCATAATGGAAGCCAAGCGCGAGAGGCGCGCGAGCAAAAACATACACAGGTAGCGACCGCAGGACGGTTCTGGGATGCTGCGAAGAACCTGCAAATACTCAAGCGGGTCGACTGGCCAATGCCTATCTATGTCGCTGGGAAAATTGATCATAATCCCAACCAGCATAACTGTCTCTCGGACAATTCCTCGCTTCATCCACTAGGCCAGCTTGATAAACAAAGCTTCCGGTCGTTGTTGGATAGAAGCTTGATTTATATCGGTCCGAGCTTGTATGAGCCATTCGGACTGGCGCCGCTTGAGGCAGCACACTCCGGATGCGCCCTGGTCCTAAGTGACATACCTTCATTTCGAGAGATCTGGGAGGATGCCGCTGTCTATTTCCCCCCATTTGAGCCTGCCGAATTGCAAAGGGCAGTTCTCAACCTGGTCGCTGAGCGTGACCACTGCGAGTTGATGGCGTCACGCTCGCTCCACAGGGCCAGATGCTTCTACGGCGCGGCTCTGTTTGCAGATCGCTACTACCGCCTCTACGAAAATCTACTTTTGGGACAGAGTGTGAACTATGCCGCGTAAGTTGCGGATCGCCTACTTTGTCCATTCCATCACTTCAGACTGGAATAACGGAAATGCGCACTTCCTGCGTGGCCTCGCACGAGCCCTGGGATTAATAGGGCATGCCGTCACCTGCTGGGAAGCTGAAAATGCATGGTCTCGTGTTGAGTTGCTGAGAAATGAGCATGGCGGCAACGACGCGATAGCAGACTTCAGACACAAGTTTCCTGATCTCAAGGTTGCTCACTACACCGAGGGCGGAGAGCACCTCCGGGCCATCCTTGAAGAATCTGACATCGCGATTGTTCATGAGTGGCATTCGCCGGAGTTCGTGGCAGATCTATTGACCGCGGCTGACGATTTGCCGGTACGGCTCCTTTTCCACGACACCCATCATCGGGCATCGAGCTCCCCTGCGGCGATCAAGTTGCTCCAGATCGAGCGGTTTGATGGCGTACTCGCCTTCGGAGAGGCTCTCCGCGATATCTATGTCAACAGGTTTGGCTTGCGTCGGGTCTGGACATTCCACGAAGCAGCTGATACGAGTGTGTTCTATCCAAGACCGACCGACAAAAGTACAGACGTCGTTTGGGTAGGGAATTGGGGAGAGGATGAACGCACCGAGGAGCTTCAAAGATTTCTGATCGAGCCGGCTAGACATTTAGCAGATACTCGCTGGCTGGTTTATGGAGTACGGTATCCCGAGAGTGCGCTGCGAATGCTCGCAGGGGTCGGCATACACTACGGCGGTTATCTTCCTAACCTGTCGGCGCCGGAGATCTACCGGAAATCGCGAATCACCCTGCATATACCCAGGCAGCAATATCAGAAGGCCATGCGCGGAATTCCTACCATCCGTATGTTTGAAGCTTTAGCTGCAGGTATACCGCTGATCGCTGCGCCGTGGCACGACAGCGAACACTTATTTAGACCCGGTGACTACTTGCAGGTAAGTGACAGTCGACAGATGGTAGAGGCCATCCGTAGCTTATTGCAGGATCCAAAGGCAGCGGAAAGGCAAGCTCTGCATGGCTTGGAAACAATTCTTTCACGCCACACCTGCCGTCATCGAGCAGAAGAGTTAACGCAGATATGTGAGGACGTCCTAGCATGAAGCTGTTTGTGTTCGGTTCAAGCCTGCTGTCGTCTTACTGGAATGGAGCTGCGACTTACTACCGCGGGATCTACCGTGCTTTGCACGATCGGGGCTGCGATGTCACATTTGCTGAGCCAGATGCCTACGGTCGTCAGCAGAAAAAAGATTCGGGCGACTATTCCTATGCCAGGTCAGTCATCTACAAACCGGAGATAGACATTGACAGCATGTTGCGTTTAGCTCAACAGGCAGATGTCGTGATCAAACATAGCGGCATCGGTGCCGATGATCAAGAGCTCGAGCTGCGCGTACTCGAGCTTGCTTCGAATGCGGTTGTAATTTTCTGGGATGTGGATGCGCCTGCCACGCTGTCGCGGTTACATACCAATAGGGACGATGCATTTTCGCGGGCAATCCGCAGCTATGATGCAGTGTTTACGTACGGCGGCGGTCCGCAGGTTGAAGCGGAATACCTTAGCTTCGGGGCGCGTCGTTACGTAAGTATCTACAACGGGCTCGATTCAAGCACGCATTTCCCAGTGGCGCCTGACCTGACCGTTAAATGCGATCTCTTGTTCGTGGGTAATCGACTCCCAGACCGCGAAGAACGTGTGAACGATCTCTTCCTGCGTGCCGCTGAGTTAGCACCGGACCAGACGTTCCTGCTGGGCGGGGAAGGGTGGGCAGATAAGAGACTGCCCGAGAACGTTCGCTGGCTTGGCCATGTTCCGACCGGGGATCACAATCGTTTGAACTGCTCTGCCCGCATGGTCCTCAATATCAATCGGGCCTCGATGGCCACTTACGGCTATGCACCCCCGACGCGGGTATTCGAGGTTGCAGGCAGTGGCAGCTGCTTACTGTGCGATGAGTGGCCCGGAATGGCGGACTGCTTCGAACCCGGGCGGGAGGTCCTCATTGTGCGGCACGCCGAGGATGTTGTCTCGGCTTTAAAGACGAATGATGCGGAGTCCTCGTCTAGATATGGCCAGGCGCTTCGTCAGCGGGCTTTGAGGGACCACACCTATGACATCAGGGCAGAAGAAGCGCAGCAGCATCTGGAAACCTTGATAGCGGAAAAGCATGCTGCGGCTGAAGAGAAAGTAGGCGCATGAAAATTCTCATCCTGGGCCTCTCGATCACTTCATCCTGGGGCAATGGTCATGCAACTACATATCGTGCTTTGTGCAGCGCCCTTAAGCAAAGGGGACATGCGATCACGTTTATGGAAAAGGATGTAGAGTGGTACCGCAGTCATCGAGACCTGCCGAATCCCTCGTGCTGCAGCGTACGACTCTATGATGCATGGTCATCCGAGCGCGAATGGCTCTTGAGAGAAGCCAGCGAGGTCGACCTGGTAGTCGTGGGATCCTATTTCAGCGATGCCATCGCCGCGATTGATCTGCTGGCGGAACACGGTAAGACGCCGATTTTGTTCTATGACATCGATACTCCCATCACCATTGCTAAGCTAAGAAAAGATCGCCGGACTGAGTACCTGCGTGCCGACCAGATTCCTCTTTTCGAAGCTTACCTGAGCTTCAGCGGCGGTCCGGTTCTCGATGAACTTACCAGAGGCTTCGGAGCGCAAGTGGCACTGCCGTTCTATTGCTCTGTGGACAGCCTGGTGTACAAGCCAGTTGTTCCGGCCGAGCAATTTACGTGTGACCTCAGCTATCTCGGTACCTATGCTTCTGACAGGCAGCAGAAGCTAATGGACTTACTGGATGGGGCGGCGACCCATTTACAAGACCGATCGTTCATAGTGGCCGGCTCGCAATATCCGGACGTTCTCTTTAGCCGGAATGTGCGGCGAATAGAACACCTTCCTCCGAGTGACCACCCCGCCTTTTATTCCTCTACACGTTTCACTTTGAATCTCACGAGAGCTGAAATGGTTGAAGCCGGCTACTCTCCATCCGTGCGGCTGTTTGAGGCGGCGGCTTGCGGGTCGCCCATTATTTCCGACCGCTGGAAAGGTATGGAAGACTTCTTCGAGCCTGGAGAGCAGATCCTGCTCGCTGACACGGCGGAGGATGTAGTTGGCATGCTGACCGGCTTGAGTGATGTTGAACGAAGCCACATGGCTGAGTCAGCGCGACAGCGCGTGTTGGAAATGCATAGCTCGGATCACCGGGCTCTTGAGTTCGAGGAGGCGGCAGAAACAATCTTCTCCCGGTCCAAAGCTACAGCAGTTCGCTGAGGCGTGTTACACAGTAGTCCGGCTGAAAGCTCTGCAGGGTGTGCAGATCGTAGGTTCCGGTAGCTACTGCGATGACTGGTGAGCCACAATGCCTTGCAGCCTGGATATCCCGGGGCGTGTCGCCTACAAAGCAGGTGTCTGCCGGTAGGATGTGTGCAGGCAAGCTTCTCAATGCTCTTTCGAAAACTGCTTCTCGAGTTTCAAGCTCATCACTAAAGCTTCCGAACTGCAAGTTATGCGTGAAGCCTGCGCGTTGAAGCTTTAATCTTCCTATTACTTCCAGGTTTCCAGTAGCTACTCCTACGAGGGCTCCTTTGCTTTGCAGGTGTTCTATAGCCGGCATCGCACCGGGGATTGGAATCGCATCCATTTTATCCTGGTGATGCGTGACATGTTGCTGCATAGCAGTCAAAGCTGCGCTTAGACGCGGGCGCCACAGTGTTTCCGGGATGGTGGCAATTGCCATCGCGTCGCGGATGATGCCAAGGTCCGTGTTGCCGTGCGCTGTGACGCCCTCGAGGTTCAGTGGCCGCTCGGCTAAAATTTCCAATGCCCGACAGAAACCGAAGTAGTGCACTGCATCAGCGCATTGAAGCAGTGTTCCATCGAGATCGAAGAGATAGGCCGGATAGCTATCCCATCTGCGCATAGGAGCCTTTGCAAGTGTGGCTGGCCTGTGTGGAGAATGTTTTCAGCGCAGACACTACCAACTCGAGAACACTTGTCCAATCCCCCGGCCTCGGCTGCCGGAATATTCTCATAGTTGGATACCATGATGAATCTCCCCGATCATGCATCCATCTCCAGTCTGCTGCGTACTGGAGCATCAGCCACACCGGCTTTCCCATGGCTCCAGCTATATGCGCGACCAGTGTGTCAACGGTGATGATCAGATCAAGGTTCGCGATCACAGCAGCCAGTCTTAATGGTCCGGGGCCAAGTTCACAGCTCTCGTTCCAGGATGCTTCCGGAGGGAGGAGGCCAATTGGTAGTTGAAGTGGCTCCTGCTGCAGATTGTAATAATGAGCCGGCGCCTGACTCAGGATATCCATTATCCTTTGCATCGGTATAGCTCGACTCTCGTTCCATTTCCCGCAACTTGAGCATAGCCCGATGCGGGGAAGCCAGGCCGAGTCCTTCATAGCTTTGGCTGCGTGGCTGAGCTCACTTGCCGGCAGCTGAAGATAGGGAAGTGTCGAAGGTATGGAAGACAAGGTTGTCCGGAATACATAAGGTAACTGCATAACTTCCAGTTGCACATCCCATGGTGATAAAGGTGTGACGGATAACTCATCCCAGGTAATTACCTTCCTGACTCCGGCGATGCACCTGGCGAGTGGAACAAGCGTTGGCGGGACCTGCACGATCAACTGGGCAGTGATCCTGCTGAGCTGTGGCGCATAACGCAGGAACTGGATAGCATCGCCAAGTCCGTGCAGGCAGCGGATGATCAGCCGCTTGCCAGCAACCGATTCGCCTCGCCACAAGCGGTGATCGTCATCGGGATTGAGTACTTGTAACATATCAGACTCACGCCAGGCTGCTTCAAAATTGCCCATCAGCATCATGGCTTGCCATCTACCGCCGGCGCAGATGCAGCGATCTGCGCCGGCCTCTTCTGCCTGGTAGAAAAGTTCGATTGCCTGCACAAGGAGACGTTCTGCGAGGCGTGTCTCTGCCAAAGCCAGCAACAGGCAGTTGGGTGGATCAATTGTGGAGATAGATTCCAGCGCTCACCTGATCCTGATGGGAAGGGCAAAACCGCAAGCCATCGAGAATAAGATGCGGCGCCGGCAAGAGTAAGCCGGCGACTAAGTGGGAAAAGTCAGGAGCGGTCCAAGCTGATTCAGTAGTAGAGGTACTTACGCCACTTCTGGTCCGAGTGGCCGATCATGCGCATGATGTGGCGACTGGTGTGCAAAGAGAATGGCCGAGGTTCGCGCATCAGTTTCATGTCAGGAAGTTCGTGCAGCAGGAGATTGCCTTTTCGTCGATTGCAGGAATGGCAGCATGCGACCAAGTTCTCCCAGGTGGACAGGCCGCCGCGAGAACGCGGGTGCACGTGGTCCAGGGTAAGTTCGCCGGCAGAGAGAACGATGCCGCAGTACTGGCAGGAATTCCGGTCACGCAGAAGGATGTTCTTGCGTGAGAGGGCGCGCGTCTGGTGCGGAATGCGACGGTACTCCAGCAGGCGGATGACGGATGGCATGGCGACGTGAATGCGTGCTGCATGCAGAGTTGCGCCCTGTTCTTCTTCGGTGCGCGCTACCCCTTTCAGCACAAGGACGAGTGCTCGCCGTGCGCCACAGATGTTGATGGGTTCGTATGACGCGTTCAATACGAGCACCGGCTTCTGCATGGTTTTCGGCTGGGCCAGTCGTACTTCGACGGGCACGGGAATCGGTGTGTGTTTGGCTTTGCGTGTGTGGACCATGGCCTTGGCTGCCGACATCGTTTCTCCCCCGCGCTTCCATTTCATGTACTACAGGCTTGACTGCTACCTGCTGCTGATCACCATGCTGTTGCTGCAGCGACGCTGGTTGCTGCGAACTGTGTTGCCGGCATTATTGCTCCATCCCAACGCGCTACGCCTTCGCGCTGTGCTCGCGCGGCGGTTGCAACCCATATGCCGGCGGCACCGGCTTTCCTGAGTGCCTGGCTGCAGGCCCGGGCGGTGGCGCCGGTTGTGTAGATATCGTCGATAAGCAGCACGTTGCGGCCCTGTAAGCGGGTGGCTGCATGTTCGGACACAAAAAAAGCGCCGCGAAGATTGCGACGCCGTTGGTGCGTGCTGAGGCCGGCCTGACTCTCGGTGGACCGCCTGCGTTCGAGCAGGCCAGGAGCGAGTTCGAGCCGGGCTCGCTTATTTAGCGCACGTACTTTGCGAATGACGGCCTGTGCCAGGAGGGTGGCCTGGTTGAATCCACGTTCGCCCTGCTTGGTTCGGTGAAGCGGTACAGGAATGACCAGGATCGGAGCATTGGTGCTGCCGAACGGAAGGAGCGCAGTGACCTGGGCGGCGAGCCTGTTGCCGAGTTTGGAGGCGAGCGGCTCCATACCTTCGTACTTGAGCAGGTGGATCAGTCCCCGCATGGTGCCTTCGTAGTTGCCAAACGCAACCGCCTGCTCGAAAGCAGGCGGGGCGACTTCGCACGGGCGGCATCGTTCAGGCATGCCGGATTGTTGATCGAGAGCGCGGTTGGACTTGGAGAACTGGGCGATGCCGAGATCTTCGCCGCATCGCGCGCAGAGGCTGCTCGTTTGAGGAACAACAAGGCTCCAGCAATCCTCGCAGATGGGCGCGGAGGTGAGCCGCGTAAGGGGGTGCCGGCAGAGTGCGCAGGCCGCTGGAAGAAGGGCGCAACTGATCGAATCGAGGCAGTTTAAGAGGATTTGTATCAAGGTCATCGAGAACGAAGTTAGACGAAAGGCCCTGGCCGGCGGGAAACCACGCAATGACCGTGTCAGGGCATCGCAGGACAGGGCTTGATCCTGTGAGCCATCGACGAGTGATCGCGGTTTCCTAGGGAAGACGCACCTCTTTCGACACAGAAGGTACTTCTACCTTCTGTGCGTGAGTATACGGCGAAGCTGCCGGCGGCGCCAGAGCCAGTTGCCGGCGTTGTATGGAGATGAAACGGGCGTTTAGCTGGGATTTCTGGTTCGGGGTATCAGTCGGCGTCGGAGTTGGGGTCGCGGGTTGCGCGAAGGTCCTAAGGCGCCGCTATGGGTCGACCAAGGGTGCACCCGGGCTTGCGGTGGGTGTGAAAACCTGGTGTTTGGTGGTGAGGGTGGCGAAGACGCCTAGGAGGACGAAGCCCGCGCCGGTGATTTGCCAGCGGCCGAAGTGTTCGTTGCCGAGCCAGGCGCCGAGGGTCATGGCTACTAACGGATTGACGTAGGCGTAGCTCGCGACGCGGCCGGCGGGTTCGTGTTCCAGCAGCCACGTGTAGGCAGTGAAGGCGACGATCGATGCGGCGATCAGATAGACAAAGCAGAGCCAGGTGGTAGTGGTCCATTGCTCGAGGGCGGGCACGATGCGGTGGGCATCGCCGACGGCAAGAGCGATGACGCAGAGAAAGAAGCCTCCGGTAGTCATCTGCAGGGCGGAGCGGACCATCTGGTTGGAGGGAAGCGGGAGGGCGCGGCTCCAGACACTGCCGGCGCTCCAGCAGATGGTGCCGGTAAGCAGGACGGCGATGGCCAGGTTGGTCTGGCCGTTGCTGCCGATGGCGGGCGTGTTGTGGTGGGTTAGCAGCGTCACGCCGGTGATACCAAGGGCGATGCCGACCAGAACGCCGACCGAAAGACGCTGGGTGCGGGCGACGAGCCATTCTGTAAGGAAGATCCAGACAGGCATGGTGGCGACGACGACGGCGGCGAGGCCGGAGTAGAGGCGCTGCTCGGCCCAGAAGAAGCAGCCGTAGTTGATGGCAAACATGATGAAGCCAAGCTTGGCGGAGTGGCGCCAGTCGGCGGGAGTGGGTGCCGGGGCGCCCTGGGTGCGGCTGATGGCGAGTAAAAGAAGGCCGCTGAACAGGAAGCGCAGGGCGGCAGCAGTGAAGGGTGGCGTGACCAGGACAACGGTCCGCACGGCCAGGTAGGTGCCGCCCCAAAGCAGGTAGACAGAGGCGTAGGCCAGGATGCGGCGGAGTTTCATTGATCTTGATAGTGTACTGGCCGCACGGGCACAAGCTTCGCGTGGCTGCTCCCGTTGGTCGCATGGTTGGGTTGGTGGAGTTGGGATCTCTCCACTTCGGTCCGAGATGACAAAGGCTTCGTGGGTTTGCCGGGGAGAGCGGTTGCGCGTGGCGCGAAGGCCCACCCTAGCTTCGCGAGGATGGGGCACCCGGTTTGTCCGAAATGGAGTACCCGATCTGTGAGGCTAGGGTCGCTGAGGGCGCCCGGATCGTCGTTGATTGCAGGTTGGCTAGGCTGCTTGATCTGGTGGTGCGCTGGTACACTCGGCTTTCAATGGCTGCACCAGTTTGGAGGCAGTCCTTCTTGGAGGCGGACCGTGGCAGAGCGTTCGGTCACTACTTTCCGGCCCTATGTGGCGGATGAGGCGGTTGTACCCGAGTTCACGATTCGCGCGATTTTGCTCGGCTGCATTTTCGGGGTCATCTTTGGCGCGGTGACGGTGTATGTCGGCTTGCGGGCGGGGCTGACGGTGGCGGCGTCGATCCCGATTTCAGTGTTGTCGATCAGTGTGCTGCGGGCGCTCGGCAAGGCCTCGATTCTTGAGAACAATATTGTGCAGACGACGGGCAATGCAGGCCAGTCAATTGCTTCGGGTGTGATCTTCACGCTGCCGGCGCTGGTTTTTCTCGGCTATGACCTGGAGTATGCGCGGATCTTTGCGCTGGCGCTGCTGGGTGGATGGATCGGCGTGCTCTTCATGATTCCGTTGCGGCGCCAACTGATCGTGGAAGAGCACGGCGTCCTGACCTACCCGGAAGGAACGGCGTGTGCGGATGTGCTGCTGGCCGGCGAGCGAGGTGGGTCGTTTGCGAGCCGGGTGTTTCTGGGGCTGGGGCTGGGTGGGGTGTACACGCTGTTCCAGAATGACAACTTGTTTTCTGCTTGGCCGGCTACTCCGGATTATCAGCCGAAGTGGTTGAAGGGTTCGGCGATTCGCGCCGATGTCACGCCCGAGTATCTCGGTGTCGGTTACATTATCGGGCCGCGGGTGGCGGGGGTTATCTTTGCGGGCGGCGTATTTTCGTGGCTGGTGGTGATGCCGCTGATCTACTTCTTCGGGTCGCATGTGCCGGGGGCGGTGTACCCGGGAACGAAGGCGATTGGGTTGATGACGCCGAGTGAGTTGTGGGCTTCGTATATCCGGCCGATGGGGGCAGGGGCAGTGGCTGCGGCGGGGCTGATTACGCTGATCAAGACCCTGCCGACGATCTTTGGTGCGCTGGGTGCGGGGTTGAAGAATATGGGCAAAAAGTCGGCTGCTGAAAAAAGTAGTATGCAGCGGACGCAGCGCGATCTGCCCGGATGGTTTGTGGGGGGCGGGTCAATTGCGCTGGTGCTGTTTATTTTTTTGTTCCTGACGTTCAAGCCGGTGCCGGGTGCGCAGACGACGGTGCTGTCAAACCTGGCGGCTTCGCTGCTGATCGTGGTGTTCGGATTTTTGTTTGTGACGGTGTCGTCGCGGATTGTGGGGCTGATCGGGAGCTCGGCGAGCCCGGTGTCGGGGATGACGATTGCGACGTTGATGGCGACGTCGGCAGTGTTCCTGGTGAAGGGCTGGACGGCTCCGGCATATGGCGCACTGGCGATTACGATTGGCGGGACGGTGTGTATCGCAATCTCGAATGCTGGCGATACTTCGCAGGATTTAAAGACGGGCTACCTGATTGGCGCGACGCCTTGGAAGCAGCAGCTGGCGGTGATGATCGGCGTCTGCGTTTCTACTGTTGTGATTGGTGTGACGCTGAATGCGATGAACAAGGGGCTGGAGGAGTTTCGCGCGACAGATCGCGCGTATGACATCAGCATGCCGCACAGCGGGGTGCAGATTCAGCAGCAGCATTTCAACCGAACGCAGTTCCATGTCATCCATGCGGACAAGAGCCAGTCAGTGGATGAGGGCAGCAAGTATGTGCTGCTGAATGCGCTGGGCTCGGCGGACCTGGCGGACGGGAAGTATCTCTACAACCCGGCGACCGGTCGGATCGAGGTGCAGTGGGTGCAGGGGATTGGGAGTGAGAAGGCGGCAGCTCCGCAGGCGCGACTCATGGCGACGGTGATCAACGGGATCCTGAGCCGGAAGCTGCCGTGGGGGCTGGTACTGCTGGGTGTCTTCCTGGTTATTGCTGTGGAGCTACTGGGGATCCGTTCGCTGTCGTTCGCTGTGGGCGCCTATTTGTCGATTGCGACAACACTGGCGATCTTCGCCGGCGGGGTGGTCCGATGGATGGTCGACCGGGCAGTCGAGCAGGCGGGGCAGGATGCGGCGGCTGCAGACAGCGAGATCAGCCCAGGATCGCTGTATGCATCGGGGTTAATAGCTGCCGGAGGAATAGTCGGGCTGCTGGGAGTGGCGTTGAAGTTATACGAGGCGGCGACGGGGAAGACCAACCTGCTGACCTTTCCGGCGACGAACCCGTTTCATCATGACTGGATCTCTGTTTTGATGTTTTTGCTGCTGGCATTTTCGCTCTATTATTTTGCTCGAAAACCGCTCCCTAATGTGGAAATCGAGCACAAGCGCGGCGACGAATAACACCTTCGTTGTAGGCACAATAGTTCAAATGTGGAATGTTGGTTACGTAAGTATCACGTAATTCTCATCAAGCGTTTGAGGAGCTCAAGTATGCGCCATTTGCTGATTTCTGCTGCATTTTTCGCTCTGCTGCTGCTCCCGGCACTGGTGGCGACGACGTATGGTTTTGCCAGGCCGCAGGGTCCGCTTCGTCCTCCGGAGTAACCATTTTGTACTGCGTGATTTTGTGCGAAATGGATGTTCACTCCCTTGGTGAACAAAACGGCTGACCCAGTTCATGTGCAAGCGGACGGTTTTTCCGGGAATGATTCACACTCCTTCCACAAGCGGCGTGGTCTGTATCTCCAGCATTGGCGCAGTGATAACAAATCGCGTTGAACTGCAATGCAATAATTTGCGACAGTTTCGCTTCCTGTTCCCTGTTGCGAAGGCGTGGGGTGCTTCGTAGTCTTGGCAGGCGTTCAAGAGATGTTTCGCGAGCGCAACTTTCGCCTTTTACCGAAAACCTGACTTAGAGCGAGACGCATCCGCGGGTATGTGCGCGTGCGAACGGACTCGTCGCAGCCTGCTGCATCCCGGGTAAGTTTTCCGGCCACGTGCAGGCACACGATCCCTCGCGCCCGCAGGCAACCATGCTGATGCGGTCGCGTCTTTCTCTTTCCGCCACTCCTGCCAGGGCAGGGGACAGCGGCGCCGCGAATAGCGGGTAGGCCTTGCTTTTGCAAAGCTACTCCGTACGCGGACGACCCCGCTTTGTCTCTGCCTGGCGTGGATGGCGGCCACCGCAACCGGCTTCGGATGCGCATGCCCTCTCGTGCGTCTACGCAGTCCTGCCCGCCTGCCCCTGCAGGCAAGAACTGGAAAACTGATGCGGCCTAAAAAGACCATCCTGTGCGTGGATGACAATGAACAATCTCTTTCCGTGCGCAAGTTCATGCTGGAGACGCGCGGCTATCGTGTACTGACGGCTTTAAACGCTGCACAGGCGCTGGAGTTGTATGGTCAGGGTGGGATTGACCTGGTGCTGAGCGACCTGATTATGCCGCAGATGGACGGCAACGAGTTGATCAACCGGATGAAGTCTATCCAGTCAGATGTACCGATGATCCTGATGAGCGGCAGTGTGCGGGCCTATGAGCGTGCGAGTCACGCCGATGCCTTTCTACCGAAGGGTGCCTGCTCGCCGGTAGAGGTGCTGGAGCGGATCCGGATTATGATTGCGCGCAAGCGCGGGCCGAAAAAATCCCTCCAGGCGAATGTGCAGGAGAACGACACGCAGCCGGGAACGATGTCTGCCTACGCCTCCTAAGGTACTGGGTACTTGCCGCACGAGCGTCAGCGCTTCGCAGTACTGGCCGTACGGCGTTGGCGCTTCGTGCTTTGGGCTTGTGGGTGCTTCCGTTGGTCGCTGTCTTGATTCGTTGGGATCGACGGGAGAGCGGATGGCTTCGTCATGGCCCACCCTGGCTCCGCGAGGAGGGGGCACCCGCTTTTGTGGCTCGGTCACTGCAGGTTTATAAGACGGTTACAATCGAAGCGTGCCACCGATTATCCAAGCGAGTCATCTCGGCAAGACCTATAAGACCGGCAAGGTGCTGGTACCGGCACTGAAGGATGCGACGTTCTCAGTGGAGCCGGGCGAGTTCGTATCAATTGTCGGGCCGTCGGGAAGTGGCAAGTCCACGCTGTTTTACATTCTTGGCGGCCTGACGCGGGCGACGACGGGCAACATCTATATCGACGGCATCGATTTTGCGTCGCTCAACGATCGCCAGCGGACGGAGATGCGCAAGTCGAAGATCGGCTTTATCTTTCAGAAGTTCAACCTGATGCCGACGCTTACGGCGCGCGGCAATATTGAAATCGCGTACGAGATCAGCGGCCGGAACAAGACAGAGAAGCAGGGACTGGATCATCGGCGGCTGGACGAACTGGCGGAGCTGCTGGGCATTGCCGGTCGGCTGGATCATCGGCCATCCGAGTTGTCGGGTGGCGAGCAGCAGCGCGTAGCCATTGCACGGGCGCTGATTACGCAGCCGGCGATTGTGCTGGCAGATGAGCCGACGGGCAACCTGGATACGGAGAATTCGCTGGCAGTGCTGGCTATGCTGCGCAAGTCCAACCAGGAGTTCAAGCAGACAGTGCTGATGATTACGCACAATCCCGAAGCCGCGCAGATCGGCGATCGCATCCTGACGATGCGGGATGGCCGGATGACGAGCCAGGAGGCAACGCTGTTGCCGGCGGGTGCGGCTGCTGTTCGCTGAGGCATGCGTGACGGCGGTAGCAACGGTTCGGCTGCGTTGACCATGCGGTAGGCAGCCGATATACTCGAAAACGTACCAAGCGGGAGTAGCTCAGTGGTAGAGCATCGCCTTGCCAAGGCGAGGGTCGCGGGTTCAAGTCCCGTCTCCCGCTCCAGATCGCTGCTCCGGAAGTTTTCTCGGGTTTGCTGCCGAGTATTTTCCATGCAGTCTTCTTGGCCGCTGCGCTTTATCATGGGCCGCGGCGTCATGCTCGTCCCGATGAGTATGTCTTCCAATGAGGCGCGGTACCCAAGTGGTAAGGGAGAGGTCTGCAAAACCTTTATGCGTCGGTTCGATCCCGACCCGCGCCTCCATAGTCTGCGATTTTCCAAACCACATGTTGTTTTGAGAGCGAAGGCACTCAGGGACGCCGGTTGTTCCTCGGTGCGTTCAGCAGGTCTCGCTGGATTCGTTGGCATGGCCCTCTGCCTGATGGCGATGCGGACCTTGACCGCGCAGGCGGGACTGGAAGCCGCGCACATCTCACCCACCTTGTATTTCCACTCGGCTGCTGAAGAGCAGGCAAGCCGTGCTGCGCTGCATGCCGAAGTCTCTCCCGAGATGCAAGCGCTTGCTTCTGCAACGCTGCAGTCTCTGCCCAACGAGCTCGACCGATGCGAGATGCTCAACGCCACTTTCCAGACACATGACGCGTTCCTCAAGATACAAACCCTGGAGGACACCGAGGACCAGCTTGCGAAGAAAGCCAGGAGCGAGGTTGAAACCGATCAGTCGGTGCTGGAAGCAGCAATCGATACCCGGCTTCGTTCGTTATCCGCAAGCGAAGCTGCTTCACTTGGCCGCTATGCTCTGCTCGCGAAGTCCGCACAAAGGGATGCGGCTCACGTGCTTTCTCCAGAAGCTGAGCGGTACCGTGGAGCAGTCGTTGACCCCGCGCTTACAAGCTTGTCCGACGCTTACGACACGATAAGAGCCCGCCTTGCTGCTCCAAAGGATGCGAGCGCCGAGGACATCACAACGCGACGAAAAGCTCTCGCCTTGTGGAACGATGCCTATGATCAAGCGGCTCCGGAGACGGCGACCTTGCTGGGCGTCATCATCGACCTGGAAAATAGAGATGCAGCCTCACAAGGTTACAAAAATGCTGCCGACCGGATCTATCAGCTTCGCGGGCTGAGTGATGCGCTGGTGACTCAGACCTTGGCAGGTGTGCAGGCTGAAGCTCCTGCCTACAGGCATTATCAGGAAGTGCTAGCCCAACATGCTGCCCGGGTGTTGAAGGTCTCTCTCGTTGTGTCATCGGAGGTGGACCTTACCTCGACGAAAGCCCCGGCTATCTCGCTGCCGGATGCCAGGACTCTTATTCTTTCCGGTCTGGAACCGCTCGGAAAGGATTACACGCATCGCTTCGCAGCACTGCTCGATCCGGCCAATGGCAGGCTGGATCTTGCCGGAGGGGCTCACCGGGCGAACACCGGAACCTCCATTCACGTCTACGATGCGCCTACGGCCCTGTACTACGGCGGCTATGATGGCTCTCTGCGACAGGTAAGCACAATCGCTCACGAAGGAGGTCATGCGATTCATCACGAGCTGATGAATGCCGGTGGCACGCCCATCTATGAGCGATCCGGACCGAACTACTTCTCGGAAGCCTTCGCGATTTTCAACGAACTGCTGCTGCTCGACCATGCTGCTGTGGTAGCGAAGACGCCATTAGAGAAGGAGTATGCACTGGAGCGGCTTCTCTGGAAAATATCGGTTGAGCTGTTCGTTTCTGCGGAGGAGACCGCGTTTGAGCGCAGCCTCTATACGCGGAGTGTCGGACAACCCCTGCTTGACCGAGCAAAGATCGATGCCCTGTATCGGGATTCAATCGCTCCTTATGAATATTGGACGGTTGCCGATGTTGGCCGGTCGCGTTTGTGGATGCGCAAGGCCCTGGTCTTCGAGGACCCGCTCTATCTCGTGAATTACCTGTATGCATCGGTGATCGCGGTCGGCCTGTACGACAAGAGTCAGACTGATCCGCAATTTTCAAGCAAATACGAAGCTCTTCTACGTCGAGGCTTTGATACAGAACCGCAGACGATTCTTGCTTCCTTAGGAATCAGGCTTGACGATCCAGCTCTTATCAAACCAGCCGCTCGTCTGCTGACAGACAAGACCGATGAGTTGCAAAGACTGTATGCTCACGACAATCGATGAGCCTGCTCGTGCGTCAGTGTGTCACTGACTTTACAAACACGACTTCCCGGCCGAGGGGCGCCGTTGAACTTCGCCGGTGCGATGGGTATACACATTGCAGGCATAATCGCGTGAGCAATATTGACCAGCGATTTCCGGGTCATAGGGGATAGGTTCGGCGAATGGATGATTCGCTGACAATTACCAGTGTTCTTCTGGATGGTTCCGATGGCGTGCTTATCGGCTTTTCGGACTGTACGGTCGCCGGCTATGTGGCAGAGGAACTACTGGAGCTGCGCCCGCTGCGTGAAAGTCGTCCGTCACACCTGGATCATTCCATCGACCAGGTGGATATGACCAGCGAAGGACTCGTGATTTACTTCGATGACGGCCGCGTGGCGATCCTGCATCCTGCGACGCTGTACAACATGATCGACTACCGGTCGGAATACAAGATTTCGAAGGATCAGGAAGCAGAAGATCGAAGATTGTCTCCTGCGAACAGTTCACAGGGGGCGCCGTTGTTAAGTGGAACTAATCCTGTCGGGAGTGATCTATGAGCTGCGCGCAATGTACCCAGTTAGCGAGTGCGCTTGAGTCAGCCGAGAGGCTCGACTCACCGGAACGCCTGGAAGGATTGACGCTGATTGGTGAACGCAACCGGGAACACCAGTATCGGGAGCGGGTGGCCAAGGCCATGATGCTGTTGCAAAGACACAAAGCTCAGTGTCCTCAGGCGAACACAGTGCTGGCAGGATCTGAATGAGCATGGCGAGGGCGATGGCAAAGCCGATGTTTGCGCAATTGGGAACGCCGCCTGCGGCTAAAAGTCATGTGATCCTCGACACTGCTCATGACGTGACAGAGGACAGAGCCAGGCTGGGGAAGGCTGTGCTGGACTGGCTAAATCGACACCTCGGTCGAGTTCAGTCCTAAGCTCGGCTCACTGCGGCAAAGAGAATACCGAAAGCGTAGAAGACGGCGATGGCCGAGGTGCGGATCTGTTGTGGAAAAACTTCGCTGGTCGTGCGAGTGGGAACAGTGTTTCGGCATGAAAACTGAGGCAGCCAGGTTTCAGCTGCCTCTGTATCCAGCTTCGGGCTCGTCCATCGTTGATAGATACGGCGAATGAGGTACGGCGATCAAGACAAGGCGAGAAAGCATGATGCTCAGTGCTGCGCCAGTACGGCGACTGTCTGGTTCGCGTTGCGACGTTCTTCCGTGGCCGCGCGTACCGTCTTTTCTTCTTTCGTCTCAAAGATGTGGAGATGATCCGTGCTTCCCTGCGAGAAGATGTCACTGATGAAGTAGTGATCGCCATACTTATGGAAGACCACCTTGCTGACTTCAGCCGGCTTTTTGTCCTGCCGCTCCTGCATCATGGCGACACCGCTGGTGGATGAGCCACGAAGCAGCGTCATGTGCTGAGCAGGGGAGCTTACGAGGTAAGTCCCGGCGTTATAGCGCGTCGTGCCGCTTTGAAAGGTAAAGGGAACATTTACCCGGACGAGTGTGCCGCGACCCTGAGCCTGCATGTGAAACGACATTGGACCAAAGGCAACAACTGCTGCGATGAGTGCTGTGCGAAGGTTTAAGATCGAATTGATTTTCATGACCGTTTCTCCTGTGGAAAGCGTTCTCAAGAATCGCCTTCACTGACTAACGCGGAGCCGGATCGTAAAAAGTGCAATCAATCTGAATTTTTATTTTGGATGAATGTGGCACCGGGCCGCAGTTCTTTAAAAAGCCACATTCTTGCGAGCGACCAGTCTCGTTTTACAGACCGCGGTGCCAATGCGAGGAGGCCGGCTATCTCGTCGAAAGAGAGTCCGCCGAAGTACCTTAGCTCCACTACGCGCGCCTGGCGTTCGTTGACAGCTGCGAGGCGAGTGAGAGCCTCGTCCAGGTCCTCTACTTCCTCCAGCTGCTTTGCGGAGATAGGAAGATCGTCGTGCATTTCTACTCGCTGCAACTTCCCTGCGCGCCGATCTGCCCGGTGGGCGCGTGCATGGTCCACCAGGACCCGTCGCATCACCTGGGCGGCGATCCCGATGAAGTGCGCGCGATTGTTCCAATCCGCCTGCTCGCCTACCAGGCGCAGATAGGCTTCATTGATCAGAGCTGTGGGCTGGAGGGTGTGGTCTGGCCGTTCGCGCCGCATGTAGGCCCTGGCAAGACGATGCAGCTCGTCGTAAAGCAGCGGCAGAAGACTTTCGGCTGCGTGAGAGTCACCGTCGTGCATGGCTTTCAGCAGCCTGGTGACCTGACCATTATCTGTGTCCATGCATGCCTCTTTGTCTCCTGGCGGTGTGGTAGCATCGACCCGTTATACGTTTGCCTGCACGTCTCCGGTAAGTCCAGGTCGTAAGCGATGGCTCGGCGGAGCCTGCTGCTGATCGATCTATCGTGGGATAAGGATAATGGGGAAGCTGGAACAAACTGCAGAGCAATTGTTTGAGGCTGCCCTGGATCTGCCGCCGGACGAACGCACTGCATTTCTGGACCGGGCGTGCGTTGGGGCTCCTCAGGTCCGACAGGCCGTCGAGCAGCTTTTAGCAGAGGACCAGCGGCTGGGCAGCTTCCTGGATCAGTCTCCCCTGGCTGCTTCACCCGGGTACCAGCGTGCTGTCGAGAGTCCGGCTGGTCCGGGTTCGAAGCTGGGCCGCTACACAATCATTGAGACCCTTGGCGCCGGCGGTATGGGCGTGGTCTACCGCGGCTTTGACACGCAGCTTGAGCGGGATGTCGCCATCAAGGTATTGGCTCCGGGACTGTTGCTTGGGGAAGAAGCTCACCAGCGTTTTCGGCGCGAGGCGCTCGTGCTGGCGAAGCTCAGTCATCCTCGCATAGCGGCTGTTTACGATGTGGGCCAGCAGGACGGCATGGATTACATCGTGATGGAATGCGTGCCGGGGGAGTCGCTCGCAACGCGGATCAAGTCTGGTCCCTTCACACTCAGAGAGGCCACCGCGATTGTGTCGCAGATTGCGGAAGGGCTGGAAGAAGCGCATGAACATGGCGTGATTCATCGCGATCTGAAGCCGGCGAATGTGATGATCACTCCGCGCGGCCAGGTGAAGGTGCTCGACTTTGGCATCGCGAAGTTGCTGGCGCAGCAGGACTCGGATACGGTGGCTACTCTGCTCGAGACACGAGGCATAGTGGGAACGCCACTTTATATGTCGCCGGAGCAGGTACTTGGCGAGGCCCTGGATATCAGGACGGACTTATGGAATGTCGGAGTCATTTACTACGAACTGCTTTCCGGTAAGGCGCCGTTCCGCGCCGAGGGTAATTTCTCCATCGCGCGTGCGATCACTGACGGTGCGCCTGTGCCGGTGCGCCAGCTGCGTCCCGAACTGCCGGCAGCGGCCGGGAGCATTGTTGGTCGTGCTCTGGAGAAAGACAGGGAGAAGCGCTACCAGGCTGCCTCGGAGATAACGCGGGATACGTCCGAGCTTCTGGCATCGCTGACTGCACCGCGGGGAATATCGATTCCAGGCTCGAAGCGGAAAACCTACGGCATCGCGGCGATTGTTGCTTTCATAATTCTTCTGTGTGTGGCAGCAGGCGTGTGGCAGTTGCATCGGACGGAGCGGAAACACTGGGCGCGCGAAGAAGCAATTCCGCAAATTGGAAAGCTGTTCCATGCCAACCAGTCGATCGCGGGATTTCTGCTGCTCGAAGAGGCGCGGAAATATCTTCCGGCTGACCCCGAAATAAAGAAGCTGACGGACGACAATACCATGCTGTCGACGATCACCTCTACTCCGGATGGCGCGACAGTCGAGGTGCAGGATTATTCTCTTCCAGATAGCAAGTGGTACACGCTGGGCAAGACTCCACTGAAAGATCTTCGTATACCGAGAGGCTACTTTCGCTGGAAGGTGTCGAAGGCAGGTGTGGGCGAACAGGTGCTGGCTCCGCCTACGAAGAGCGCGATGGATTTCTCTCTTGGCGATGCAACGAAAGCGCCGGATGGCATGGTATTTGCTTCGGCTGGTACTTTTGGGGACTACATCGGATTTGTAGGATGGATGGGTCCGTATAACATGCCCGCGTTTTATGCCGGTCGCTATGAAGTGACTAATCGCGAGTATCAGAAGTTTGTGGACAGTGGCGGTTACGAAAAGCAGCAGTACTGGACCTCGGGATTTACTGAGAAGGGCCGGACACTTTCCTGGGCTGAAGCGATGGCAATCTTCCGGGATACGACCGGGCGTCCCGGACCGTCCAACTGGGTGGGTGGACATTATCCGGACGGGAAAGCGGATTATCCAGTGTCTGGGGTGAGCTGGTTTGAGGCGTCGGCCTATGCGGCCTTCACTCATCGATCTCTGCCGGTATTTGCGCAATGGTTTGAGCTTGCTGATACAGAGGTCGCAGGCAATGCGATTGCGCACAGCAATATTTCCACGCAGGGTCTTGCGCCTGTCGGAGCTTACAAGGGACTGGGTTCGTACGGAACGTATGACATGGCCGGGAATGTTCGCGAATGGGTCGTGAACTCTGTTGATAAGGATCTGCGATTTATTCTCGGAGGTTCATGGAAGTCGGTGACTTACCTCTACTACTGTCCGGAAGCACTATCTCCCTTCGACCGCTCGGATGTGAATGGCTTTCGAACAGTCCAGAACATCGGACCATTGCCGCCGGCTACTTTGCAGCCGATCCGCAGATCTGCGCCGGACTTTGCCAAGCTGAAGCCGATTTCCGACGATACGTACCGTGCCTACAAACTGCTGTACGCGTATCCGCATTCACCGCTGAATGCGAAGTCTGAAGGTATCGTGAGTGAGACCGCAGACTGGCGCGAAGAGAAAATTACCTTCGATGCGGCCTACAACGACGAGCGCATGTCAGCCTATCTGTATCTCCCGAAGCATGTAAAGCCGCCTTACCAGACGGTATTGTTCTTTCCCAGCGCGCGCGTGCAGTTTCTACCGGATGGCCAGGTCATCAACGGACAACTCGGCGATACCAAGTTCTTCGATTATGTTGTCCAGAGCGGACGCGCTGTGATGTATCCCATTTACGAATCTACCTATGACCGTCGCGTGCACTTCTATCTTCCGCATGACAGCATGAGCATCGAAGTGACGACGGAGTGGTACAAGGATGCAGCCCGATCCCTGGATTATCTTGCGACTCGTCCGGATATTGACAGCAGCAGACTGGCTTACCTTGGAGTAAGCATGGGTGCAGCCGATGGACTTACAATCACCACGCTCATGCAGGATCGATTGAAGACGGCGATCTTCCTGGATGGCGGCTATTTTCTGGATACACCTCCTCCCGGCGGCAGCCAGGCAGACTTCGCACCACGCATGAAGAAGCCGGTACTGATGGTGAATGGCGCGCACGACTTTACCTTTTCCGTGGAGATGTCGCAGAACCCCATGTTCGCAATGCTGGGTACGCCTCCGCAGGACAAGCGACACATCATCCTGGACACTCCTCACGACGTGACGGAACAGCGGCCGCAGCTGGTGAAGGCCGTGCTGGACTGGCTGGACAAGTACCTGGGACGCGTGAATTAGCCTCAGGTTACCGGGGCACCCTGGTAACCGTTGAAAACGGTTGGGTTGCTACGCAACCTTTGTGTCGCCGGAGGAATCCCTCCGATGGGCTGATAGCTGGCGTTGGCTTTGAAGCTCGAAGTAGTCTGTTTCTCGTCTCATCGTGGAGCGCGAGCAAGGCCAGGGCTCCTCTTATCCTCGTGAAGTACTTTCAGGAGACCTTTCCATGTTGCGTTCTCATCGGCTCGCGGCTGTGTTTGCCGGCGCTGCCATTCTGCCTCTGTCCTCTGTTGCTCAACTTTCTTTTCAAAATCATGCTGTGACAACCAACGGCACCAGCACCATCTCACTGCATGCTGACTTTAACGGGGATGGCCGGGAAGACCTGGTGAGCGGCAGAACTCTGCTGTTGTCCAACGGCGATGGTACTTACGCCGAGCCGATCGCTCTGCCTGGAGCGCCTGATGCTGTCGGTGACTTCAATCATGATGGCAAGCTGGATTTTCTGGCGTATACCACGACGGCGGGACAGGTGCCGACGATCTATCTTGGAAATGGCAATGGAACGTTCCAGGCGGGCAGGGTGGTTACAGGTGCCGGACCTGTAAGTCAGCAGATTTTCTACGTGGTTGCCGCCGATGTGAATCACGACGAGAAGACCGACTTCATCACCGTAAATGAGACGCAAGCGAGTGTGAACAACAACTATCCGCAGATTGTCACGACCTGGCTGAGCAATGGAGATGGGACGTTCAAGAAGGGGCAGAGCTTTACGACGTATGATCCCGATCCGAATGATTCAGGCGTGGAACTAGGCGGCGCGTACATTGGAGATTTCGATGGCGACGGCAAGCCGGATCTCGCGATTGTCTATGAGCTTTATTACGGGCCGACGATTGTGCAGACCTTGTATGGGGATGGGGCTGGCAACCTGGGATCGTCGTCGTACACAACTGATCCGAATGGATATTACGAAGGCAAATTTACGGTAGCGGATGTGAACAACGACGGCCTTGAGGACCTGATTGCTCCGGCGGCCGGCTTCCAGAGTAGAACTCCTATCGGATTTCCATACCTGACCCTGTTTGCGGGAAGTGCAAGCCGTAAGTTGAGCTACTCCACCATCAGCACTTCGCAGTGCGTGGGAACGCCGGCAGTGGCTGATTTTAATGGCGATGGATTGAACGATCTTGCTTACGCACTGACGAGTTGCGCAGGGTATGACGATGCCAACGGATCTAAGACTTACGTCGTTGCTCCGGGCAAGGGCGCTGGAACTTTCGGTGCCGAGCAAACAGTAGCGCAGAGTACGACTGGCGGCTATGACCCATCGGCGATCCGGACGACGACGGGAACCCGGCCAGACCTGGTGTACTCCCAGATTTCTGCCGGCAACACAAGTCCGACCAACATTGAACTGCTGACGAATGAATCGACGGGCAGCTTTCCCGGATGCGGGTTGAGTGGGTTTGCGGAGGGTGTGCAGATCTGTTCGCCGGGTGCTTCTTCGACCTCGCCGGTGAAGTTCTCAGTAGCGGCTGCTGGGCCGACGCCGATGCGGACTGCGGCGGTTTGGGTGGATGGCAAGAAGGTGGATGAGCAGTTGACGCATGCCTTCTCGAACTACTCCTTCCTGGATGCTTCGCTCGCGCTGGCGGCGGGCAGCCACGCTATCACTATCTATGGTACGGGCTGGGACAATACACTGCAGACGAAGTCGTTCACGTTGAATGTTGGCAGCGGTGGTGGATCGTGTTCGGCGCCAACGTCGGCGGGTGTGCATGTGTGTGCGCCAGTGAGCGGCTCCACGGTCTCGTCGCCGGTACAGGTACAAGCAACTTCTACTGTTACCGGTACACTTGCCCGGATGGAAGTGTGGGTAGATGGCGTGAAGAAGTATACGGAGACGACCAGTACGTCGCTGAACACGACGCTGAGTCTTGCTGCGGGTAGTCATCGCTTCGATATCTATGCGGTGAATACTGCGGGGACGAAGTGGGAGTCGACGGTAAGCGCCACGGTGAAGTAGGTCTCAGCAGCAGGCAGGCGCATGGGGAATGCGTCTGTCTGCTATTTGCCGGCCGGTTTTACTATTGCGCCTGTTTTCCCGTTGTTTTCATGTTGAAAATTGCCGAACGAAGGCAAAGTTGGAGCCTGTCTGGCGCGCGACTGGCGGGATAGACTCCAGCGAAGGTCTTTGGTACTTCCAAGGAGATTTCAGTGATTACGAAGACAGTGTTTGTGCCTTGTCTATTTGCCGCGATGCTGACAGGCGCAATGGGCTCCGCCCAGGTTCATGCAGGCGGGTCGATTGTTCCTGAGATGACAGCCGCAAGCAGTAGCAGCAAAGCGCCGGTGGCTTTTGTGTACGTGACCGGTACGGTCAATAACCAGTACAAGTTTGAGATTCATGGCTTCGCAGCAGCCGCGGATGGACGCCTGACGGCAATCCCGGGTTCACCGTTCCAGGATGATGTGATCGACATGGCCGTGAACGGGAAGTACCTGTTCGGCGGAAATACGGACGGCATCCACATCAACACGCTGTCTATCGCGGGCAATGGTGCTTTGCACAAGGTGCAGTCGACATTGGATGACCGGCACTCGGGTGGGAACTGCGATGCGACCGGACCGCTGTTCCTGGATCATACGGGAGCTACGCTCTACAATCTCGAATCCGGTAACACGTACTGCGCGGACAACACCTACCAATCGTTCGAGGTTGTAAAAGCTTCAGGCAAGCTTGATTTTCTCGGGCAAAATGGAGACAGCGCGTATCTGAATGTTCCGCTTAGCTTCATCGGAAACAACAAGTATGCCTATGGTGCATCGTGCCAGGTACTGAACAATCCCGGACCGGGCGACTCGCAGATTTATGGATTTGAGCGGCGCGCCAACGGCCTGCTGACGGAAGTGAGTATTCATGCTCCGTTGCCTGCGCCGAAGGCGGGTGACAGCTCTTACTGTCCCATCCTGACGGCAGCCGATCCTACCAACCACCTTGCGGTGTCTCTGGTTGGCATGGCGAAGGCTGAGGGCAGTCCGGATAGTTCATTCCAGCTGGCAACCTATACGGCGGATGAGAATGGGAATCTGAGTACGACCAGCACACGTAACAATATGCCGATCAGCGCTGTGGGACAGATCTTCGATATGAAGATGTCTCCTTCCGGCAAGCTGCTGGCCGTGGGCGGCGCAGGCGGCCTGCAGATCTTCCACTTCAACGGCAGCCAGCCGATTACGCCGTACAGCAAGTTGCTGCAGGGCGGGAATGAGATTAACCAGATGTTCTGGGATAACGCGAATCATCTTTATGTCGTCAGCAGCAATCTCGAGTCGCTGATGGTGTACACGGTGACGCCGACAAGCCTGGTGGAGGCTCCAGGCTCTCCCTATTCGATACCGGTGGCGACCAACATCATTGTTCAACCGAAGACGGCCAGGCCGGCGGTTCAGTAGGTCATCCGGCTCTCCGGAGGCTCGGCAGGCGCCCGGAACCACGTCTCATGGACGCAGGGTTCCGGGCGTTTGTGCGTTGAGGGATAGATGCCCTCGTTCAGGCGTTGAGCACGATCCCTGGCTGCGACCGGGAAAGGTGCGTCACTTCTGAAAATGTGCTGCTGCTGAATTTCCGAACCAGGGCTAACAACAGGACTCGATCATTTTCGCTTAGTTGAAGCGTATGAGTGCGCATCTGCTTCAGAAAGGAGAGGTCTTCCTTTGCGAGCTTCGGGCTGTCTTTGCTGACGTCTGCCTGTACTCCTTCGAAGAAGTCAAAGAGCGAGATGTTCAGTGCATCTGTGATTTTCTTCAAGGTGTTCAGGCTCGGTAATGTGTGTCCATTTTCAACCCGGGAAAGATAACAGCGAAGTAAACCAGAGTGTTTCTCCAGGAAGCCCTGAGAAGCCCCTTTTTGTAAGCGCAACGTCCGCACTGCCAATCCTATGTTCAATGGGTGACTCTGCCTTTCTTGATGCACCGAGTAAAGTTGCTGGAGATGGTTTAGATCGTAACCGTGGTTGTTTTTCAAGTCTGTCGTCTTGCTTACTAGTCTTCAAGGCATTGCAGGGCGTGTGTGCAGCAACAACGAACGGCGAACCTGGCAGGCAGGTTCGCCGTTCGTTCCCGAAGCGGGTTAGTGTGAGCCGGTGACGGGCGTTCCCGGAGTGAGCGCGACGCCTCGCAGAACTTCGGCGTACCTGGCGGAGCGCACGGGCAGGAAGGTTTCTGCTGCTGCGCCACTGGCGGTCAGGTTGCTTTTCCGGTCGACAATAGCGACCAGCTTGTTTGGATCTGCACCAGTGTCGCCATTGCCGCTGTGACCCCGTAGACGACGACCAGGTCGCCGAAAACATAGCCTGGGATGTTTCGCAGGCCGTCTGTCGTCGGTGCCCAGGGAAGGTTGGTGGCCGTGTTGTTGCCGGAGGGATAGCCGGCGGGCGCATAGGGTGTGCCGAGCTGCAGGCCCTTCTGCAGGGTGTAGGCGAGAGTCCACTTGTTCTGAGTTGCGTCGAAGGTCCATTTCTGCAGGCCCGCGGTGGTCTGTGCTGCGGCGTGGGTGTAAAGGTCGACGCCGCCTGCGTAGCCGTCTCCTTCATCGGCGACGTACATGGTGTCTTTGTCTGCGAACCACAATCCGAACGGATACGTAACGCCGAGTGTGCTCTTTGCAATCAGCGTGGGGAAGCCGGCGAGGATGCACATGTTGCTTGGCAACCCGGTGGTTTGCAGGGTGCCGAGGTTGTACATCAGCTGACTGGTGGGCAGCCTGGCTCCGGCAACCGGAAGGCCAGTGCCACTGGGGCAGGCCGTGCCGGTAGTGTCGACGAAATAGACGGTGTTGAGGCCATTGCCGCCGCTTCCCTTGGTGTAGTAGACGACGTTATTGAAGATGGTCATGCCGCGGAAGTTGTCATCTTTGCCGATCTTGTCTGCCTTGTCGTTCAGTTCGGTCACATTGAAGCTGGCGACGGGCGTGGGCTGGCCCGGGCTCTGCGGGTCTTCCGGCGCTTTCACTTCATCGATGAGCTGCGCACCGGCACCGAGGATGACATTGTCCGGCTGAGGATTGGCTCCATTACCGGCGCCTGCTGTGTAGAAGATGTCATTCCCGTCGAGGATTCCTCCGGCGCTCGGCCACCTTAGCAGCGATCGGTTACGGGACTGTGACTTGCCACCCTGTTAACTTATTTGGCATGAGGCTTCAAGAGAATATGAGTTCGTCCGCACCCTGACTGAAATGATCTTTTGCGAGGAAGATGATGCGTCCATGGATCCAGCATTGAAGATTGTCGAGGTCACTCGGCTTGGGCAAGGCATCATCGTCGGGTTTGCAGATGGGGAGATGGCTATCTATTCGCAGGCATTGCTGAGACAGATGTTGCCGCAGGCCGAGAAGATCATGGCTTCAGAAGAAGAGGAGCCTGATGATGGCGCGTCCTCGCATGAAGCGTGATGCTGGAGATGCGGCCATCAAAATTCCTGAAATGGGAACTCCGCTGGCTTTATGTGCGGTTTATGGATAAGCAGCAACTGCATTCATCTTGTTGAAACGTTCGTGCGATATCCTCCTGCTATGTCCGTTACCGCGGAAGAGTACCAAAGGCCATCCGAGACGTTCAGGATTAGTGCGAGCCGAAAATCCCAGTCAAAGAGCGACGGGTTGATTCTTGGTTTGATGGTCAGGACCGGCTTTCGGCTTGGCCTCTCGAAGCGAGCGCTGAACTGGCACAACGCGTACACACGGATCAATCCATGGGGACAGGGCGGATTTGTCGATCGTGTTCTTGAGCGACTTACGTTCTTCGAGTAGACGGCCGAACACTTCGCTGACCTGAGACCGCGTCACCTGGTCATGCCCGCCTTTTTCCTTTGGCGGTAGATAACTTTGACGCCACGGATGCGACCTCTCTCTGCGGACGCGCCGGTTTGCCGCGCAAGCCGGATCTTTGGCATCTGAGCCGTTATCGCGTTGTACACCCCATGATTATTCCTGCAGCAGATGAACAGACCTGGTCCGCTCTCCTGGGAGGACTGCCGATGTGGCAGCCGCCGGAGGAGCGGATGTTCGTGGTTGCGCCGCATCCCGATGATGAGACTCTTGGCGCGGGCGGCTTGATCGCCTACCAGCGGTCGCGCGGTGTTGAGGTGACAGTCGCGGCCGTGACAGATGGTGAACGCGCCTACGCGGACAGCCGGAACCTGGGAGAGAAGCGCGTCCATGAACAGGCAGCGGCACTGCAGCACCTTGGCGTCGACGAGGGTCACATCCTGCGGCTGCGCCAGCCGGACAGCGATGTGGGGTCGTTTCAGCACCTGCTAACAAGCCTGCTGCTGGAACATGCGACGCCGGAGACCCACATTGTTGCGCCATGGCATGGCGATTTTCATCCTGACCACACGGCCTGTGGCGAAGCGGCAGAAGCAGTGGCGCGGAAGCTGGGAGCACGTCTGACGTTTTATTTCTTCTGGACGTGGCATATGGGTCATCTCGACCAGGTGGAGCGGCTGCGACTTGTCTCGTTTCCACTGAGCGAGGAGCTGCTGCAGACCAAGCTGCGGGCGCTGGCGTGCCATGCCTCCCAGCTCCATCACGAAACAGAAGGGCCGATTCTGCCGGAAAGCCTGCTGGCCCCGGCGCGGCGGCCGTTCGAGGTCTTCGCGCTCGCATGATGCTGGATACAACAAGCCAGGCTTTTTTTGAACAGAAGTATCGCAGCGATCCTGATCCTTGGTCGTTTGCCTCGAGCAGCTATGAGCTGGGACGGTACCAGGCCATTCTGAAGGTAGCTGTCGACCTGGCAGGCGGACGCAGGTATCGGCATGCCTTTGAGCCAGGATGTTCGATCGGTGTGCTGACGGCGAAGCTGGCGGCGATGTGCGACCGTGTCGACGCGCTCGAGATCTCGAACTCGGCGGCCGAGAAGGCAAGGGAGCGCTGTGCGCGATACCCGGATGTAAAGGTTGCTTGCGGTGCGTTGCCGGCAATGTTGCCGGACGGACCGTTTGACCTGGTCGTGTTCAGCGAGATTGGTTATTACTTCCAGCCGGAAGTACTGCACGAGACGGCGACCCGCATTGTCGACATGATGTCGCCAGGCGGGTTCCTGGTGGCTGCGCACTGGCTGGGGACTTCGCCGGATCACGTGCTGAGCGGCGACCATGTGCACTCCATTCTTGGCGAGATGGATGACCTGGTGCTGGTACGTGCCGAGGAGCACGAGGGATTTCGCCTGGATGGCTGGAGGCGGGTGTGAACCGACCGACCGCTTCAGGAGATGGACAGAGTTCATGGCACGTTTGCGTGGTGGTGCCGGCCAGGAACGAAGAAGAGCTGCTGCCACGATGCCTGCATTCCATTTTGCAGGCACGCGCGCGACTTTCGTTTCCAATCACCTGTGACATCGTGGTGGCTGTGGATGGATCGGAAGACCGCACGCTGAGTCTTGCGAAAGACCTGCTGGGGCCGGACGGCATCGTGGTGGAACTGGATGCCGGGAGTGTCGGCGCGGCGCGGCAGCTTGGCTGTGACATCGCCCTCCGAAGGTATAAGGGATCACTGGATCGCTGCTGGCTGGCCAATACGGATGCAGACTGCGTGGTGCCGGAGAGCTGGCTGGCGGACCAGGTGGCACTGGCGGAGAAGGGTGTCGAGGCGGTGGCGGGCATCATCGATGTCACTGACTTCAGTGATCATGACTGGCATGTGGCAGAGCGATTCCGGGCTACTTACATTCTTCGGCCGGATGGGTCGCATACGCACGTGCATGGCGCCAACCTTGGTTTGCGGGCAGATGTGTACCAGCAGGCGGGCGGCTGGAACCACCTGCTTACTGGTGAAGATCATGATTTGTGGCACCGTGTGAGAGCAAACGGGACCAAGACTCGTTCCACCACCAGTCTCGAGGTGCTGACGAGCGGTAGGCGCGTGGGCCGGGCACCCGACGGGTTTGCACAGGCGCTTGCCGCCCACAACGAGGCTGTTTCTTGAGCAGCGAAAAGCTGCGCGAGAAGTTGCTGGACAGTCTGGCTGATCCTCTTCCCCTACCGGCAGACGGCAAAACTGCCGAGCGGCACCGCCGCTTGATGGACATCGGCAGGGAAGACCTGTCACTGGCGCGGCTGGCCGAGGCGCACTGGGACGCGGTAGCGATCCTTGCTGAGGCGGGAAGGCCGGCGATTCCAGGAGCGCTGTATGGCGTGTGGGCGGCGGAAAAGCCGGGGCAGGAAGTGCGGCTGGCACCGTCGCAAGGCGGATACATCCTGAGCGGCACCAAGATGTTCTGCAGCGGTGCCGGTATCGTGGACCGAGCGCTGATCACAACGAAAACAACCGAAAACCTGCTGGTTGATGTCGATCTGCGGGCTAATGGTGATGCCGTGCAGTTCGACAAGTCGGCGTGGAAGTCTTCAGCCTTCCGGGAGACCGGCACAGCTACGGCAAACTTTATCAAGGCAGAGGTGCCGCGGGATGCGGTGGTCGGCACCGACGGCTGGTACACGGGCAGGCCCGGCTTCTGGAGAGGTGCCTGCGGTCCGGCGGCATGCTGGGCAGGAGGTGCCGCAGCGCTGGCAGATTATGCGCTGACACAATCGCGCCGGGATCCCCATAGTCTTGCGCACCTGGCGGCGATGCGCTCTTCCGTGTGGGCACTGGAGGCGTACCTGGATGCGGCCGGGCAGGCCATCGACGCCGGAAGCGAAGATACCAGGGAACTGCAGGTGATCGCGCTGACACTGCGGCACTTGGTGGAACAGGCATCCACAGATGTGCTGCGCAGGCTGCCGCGCGCCTACGGGCCACATCCGCTGGCCTTCGACGAGCGAATTTCACAGCATTACCAGGAGCTGGATCTCTATCTGCGTCAGTCGCATGCGGAGCGGGACCTCGAGGCACTGGGTAGGGCAATCCTCGAGCGCCAGGATTCTCCAACAGCTTGAAAGAAATCGGCGCTCATTGCATGCTTAGCGAATGTCCTCTGCCGCGATCGCGCCGTTTCTCCTGGAACCCTGGTTCAGTCCTCGTCCGTGGGGTACGCTCGACCTCTCCCCCTGGTATGCGATCAAGCCGACAGAACCGATCGGCGAGGCTTGGCTGACGGGCACCGACTGCCTGGTAGCTGAGGGAGCCTTCCGCGGGCAGAAGTTCGGAAGCGTAGTGGCTGCGAACCGGGGCGCGATCCTCGGGCAGCTGGCGGAAAACTTTCCGGACTACCCGCTGTTGCTCAAGATACTGTTTCCTCACGATAAGTTGTCGGTCCAGGTGCATCCGGATGACGCGATGGCCGTGGCCAAGGGGGAGACTCGCGGGAAAACGGAGTGCTGGTATGTGCTCTCCGCCGAACCTGGTGCCACGGTTGCCCTGGGCTTGAAAACCGGCACCGATGCGGCTGCCATCCGTGCGGCTGTGGAAAACCGGACCATGGAAGAACTGATGGTGCAGGTGCCGGTGGTGCCGGGCGATATGGTGTTTGTGGACGCAGGTACCGTGCACGCGATCGGACCGGGAGTGATCCTGCTGGAGACCCAGCAGACAAGCGATCTGACCTATCGGTTATATGACTATGGCCGTCCGCGTGAGCTGCATGTCGGGCTGGCCATCGAGGCGACCCGGCTCGAAACAGCGGCTGGGAAGATTGCTCCAATCGTCGGCGAAGAGAGTACGCTGCTGATCCAGCAGCAGTATTTCTCGGTCGACCGGTTCGCGCTGGCGCTGGCAAAGCCAGTGGAATGCAGGGGAACCGGAACTCCACACACCCTGGTGCTGATCGAAGGGGATGCTGAACTGGTGCCGGCAGGAGGCCCTTCGCTGGCCTTCCGCAAAGGTCAGGCGATGGTGGTACCTGCCTGGATTGAAGGCTATGCGCTGCGCTCCCCAGGTGCGGCGACGATCATCCGCTCCATACCACCTGCCTCGCGGTAGTGCTACAACTGCGCCTCCCTCGAAAGTGGCAGCGTTAGCACCTTGGGAACTATCTCTTTATTCATGTATCGAAGGCATACTTAGCAACAAGCAAACTTACATTGTCTTCGCCGCCTATGGGCGAGGAGTGTAGGTGCAGATTTGTAACTGTTGCAAAGCAGATCCCCCGGTACTTCCACGACGAAGCACACTGCCTTCAGGTTCCCAACGAAAGGCAAGCCCGGTACCGGCAGGGCAGTCTTTTTCAAGACACGCAGTTCCCGTCTTGATACCCCCACTGTGACTTTTTCCGTCGCGCGGTATGTGCTGCATACGGAGAAAGAGCGGGCCGATCGTGAGCGGAGCTGGAAGATGATGAGCAACTCGATCCTAGGGAAGAACTTTGCTGCACGGGCCAGGCTATCGCTGCTCGTTGCGCTGGGCGCAATTACTTCGGTTACCGGAGCACAGTCCGTACGGGAAGTGCCGACTTCGAACCGTGTTGCGGGTACGATTACCGCGGGCTACAACACTGATTTCGGTCCGGCCACCGCCACCAGTCTCAGTCATCCGTCGTACACCGTTTTCGACAGCGCCGGCAACCAGTACATCTCCGACACCGGCAACAACTGCGTGCGCAAGGTGGACACGACCGGCAGCATGACAGTGCTGGCCGGCCTGGAGCAAGCGAGCAATCCCTCAGATACATGCGCCGCCGCCGGCATGACGATTCCTTCTTCCATGGGCCTGCAGGCACCGGCCGGGCTGGCCGTGGATGCTATTGGCGATTTGTACATTGCCGATAGCGGACACAACTGTGTACGCGAACTGCCGGCCGGGTCAATCGGTTCGCGCTTTCTGCAGAACGTGGTCGACACCTGCAGTAATCCCGCTTCGTCTTCCGTCTCGCCGACTCCGACTGCCTTGCTGCTGGACGCTGCGAACAATCTCGCGGTGGCAATCGCCGACACCACGGACGGCATTTCGCAGGTGATCCAGCATGCGCAGTCTGCGGCACCTACGAGTGCCTGCCTGCTGGCCGGCCTGCCATCGGCTGCAGTTGCGACAGCTTGCCCCGGCATCACCGGTGGAGCGGTAGCGCTCAGCAATCCGGCTGGACTCGCCGCCGATCCGATCGGTAACCGCTTTATTGCGGATACGGGCAATGCCTGCATCCGTGAGATTTCGACGTCCGGCACCGTGAGCACGTTGCTGGGGCACTGCCCGAGTGACACTTTGCCGACCACGCCGATTCCGAATTTCTCGCCGGCCGGCATTCTGTTCGGGTCAGAGGGGTACCTCTACATCTCCAACGCGTCGAATGCGACCGTGCTGCAGTATCGCGGGAATGGCAGCAGCCTGCTGATCCATGCGGGCGTGGTGAATGGACAGGGAACACCTTACAACGGCACGCAGGAAGGCATTGCCGCGACCGATGTCTATCTGAACAACCCACTTGGACTGTCAGTCGACAGCATCGGCAATGTGTACGTGGCCGACAACGGCAACGGCATCGTTCGCCAGCTGGCGCTGGGAACGTTGTTCCCATCGACAGTGCTTCACAACTCCGGGACACCGCAGACACTGCAGTTTGAGATCGACAAAGCAGTGAATCTCGCTGTGACAACGGCGCCGGAATTTCCGATCTTCCTTGGCAACAATACCTGTGTCGGCAAGCTGAAGGTGTCGAAGACCACCAAGCCGACCACCTGCGGAGTCACGATTTCGTTTACGCCCTTGGCTCCAGGATTGCGCCGTTCTCCACTGACGCTTATCGATTCGTCCACGGCGACACCGACGGTCTATCGCTTTGGCACCTCAGGCATCGGACTCGGAGCGAATGCGTTGTTTACCCCCGGTGAGATTCATACGGTCGCATCGTCGCTGCAGAATCCAACGGCTGTCGCAGTGAGCACCGAAGGCGATGTGTACTTCTCACAGGAGGGCAGCAGTCCAGGTGCCGGTACGATCCAGCTGATACCAGCCGGCTCGCAGACGCCGCAGGTGCTGGTGCCGGCAGGTGGAATGCTGCAGGCGCCTGCGGGACTCGGCCTGGATTCAGCACAGATTCTGTATGTTGCCGACAGTGCTGCAAACGCAATCTTCTCGGTAGATGCGAACGGCGTGGTGAAGAGTGTCGCAACCGGCCTGAGCAATCCTACTGCTGTTGTCGTGGACTCGCATGGAAACCTGCTGGTTGCGGAGAACGGCAGTGGCGCCGTGAATGTTCTGAAGATTTACGCGGGTGGACAGCAGACGATTATCGCCGGCCAGGGCAGCAATACTGCTCCTGATAATGTGCCGGCAGTGACGGCACAGTTTACGCAACTCGGCGGGCTGTACCAGGATGCGGCCGGCTCGATCTACGTGAGCGACCAGGGTGCTCTGCGCGTCTACAATATCGATCTGTTCGGCACGATTCACTTCTTTGCAGGAAATGGAACGACGACGACTACCAATCCGCTGGTCGCCACGCAGACCGCGTTGCTGGGTCCCGCCGGTATAACGGGCGATGCGGCAAATGACATCTTTATTGCCGACGGCAACGGCAATCGGATAGAGGTTGTGTTTGGAGGCGCCAACCAGAATCCCGGTATCCTGCAGCTCGCGGGCACTGGCGTAGCGGGCTCCTCCGGCGACGATGGACCGGCGAACCTGGCGCAGCTCACGGATCCTTTGAGCGTCGGGCTGGATGGCCTGGACAATCTGTACCTGATCGACTCAGGCAATGCGAGCCTGCGAGAGATCAATTATCAGAATCCCACGCTGCCCTTTGGGGTGGTGCCGGTGGGCCAGACAGGCGGTCCGCTGACCACAACGCTGTGGGATTCCGGCAACCAGGACTTGACGCCGCTGTCGAACTTCACACCGCTAGACTCAGTGAATTTTGCACAGGTATTCGACGGTTGCGGCGGTACGCTGCAGCAGGGTTCGACCTGCGATCTGAGCTTTACGTTCACGCCGTCGGCACTCGGAAACTACATTACGACTGCCAGTTCCAATGCGAATGCAGCGGACGTTCCCCAGGTGATCACGCTGGTTGGCAGCACACCACAACCACCGACCCTGCAGGCGCAGAATGTCACGGCAGTTTACGGCACCGCCTACTCGATCTCGGCGTCGATCACCGGCACTACACCGGCACCGACCGGCACCGTGATGTTTACGATCGGTGGCGTTGCCATCTGCCCGGCGGCACCGCTGCCTGCGAATGGCATCGCGCTCTGCTCGCCTTCGCCAACGCTGGAAAATGTCGGCGTGTATACGGTCACGATCAGCTACACCGGCGACGGCAACTATCTGCCGGCAACCACAACGATTCAACTGACGATCCTGCCGGCGCCGGTAACCGTGCAGGCGAATAATGTAACGCGGCCCTATGACACGCCCAACCCAGCACTCACCGGCACCATCTCGGGCGTGGTCGCGGGACAGAGCCTGATTGTTCCGGGCTACACAACGACTGCAGTGCTCACCAGTCCTCCGGGGACTTACCCGATCAATGTGACACTGCCGATCACTGCCGGACCAGGAACACTGCTCAGCAACTACGCCATCACCGTGGTGAATGGCACGCTGACGATTCCGACAACCGGCTCGACAGGTTCAAGCCTGACTGCGCCGAACGTGACGGCGGTCTACGGTTCGCCTTACACACTGTCCGCCGGCATCACGGGAAGTCCAACACCGGCACCGACCGGCACCATCACGTTCTCGATCAATGGCACACCCGTCTGCCCGGCCGGTGCACTCGCGGCGAACGGCACATCTTCCTGCTCGCCGTCGCCTACTTTGGAGAACGCCGGCACCTACATGGTGACTGTTGTCTACTCGGGCGATGGTACGTACGCGCCCAAGTACACGACGCTGACGCTGACCATCATGCCAGCGCCCGTAACGATCACGGCAAATGACTTCAGCCGTCCGGTGAGTACACCCAATCCGACCTTTACCGGTGTGGTCAATGGGGTTGTGGCTGGCCAGTCGATCACGGCTACGTACGCAACTACGGCGGTGCTGACCAGCCCGGCCGGAACGTACCCGATCGTGCCGACGGCAGCAGCCGGACAGGGTACGCTGCTGAGCAACTACGCGATCACGATCGTCAACGGCACGCTTACGATCACGAGCAACGTCAACGCTGCTGCCAGCGTTAGCGGCCCGAACGTGACAGTGGTGTACGGGAATGTCTACACGCTGGCGGCGAGCGTCACCGGCAACCAGACGCCGGCACCGACGGGCACAGTTACCTTCACGATCGGCGGCGCCGCGGTCTGCCCGGCGGTACCTGTACCCGTCGGCGGTGTGGTGGTATGCACGCCTTCGGCAACACTCGAAAATGTCAGTACTTATCCAGTAACGATTACGTATTCGGGAGACTCCACCTACGCCGGCAAGACCGCAACCTTCACGCTGACGGTGCTGGCAGCGCCGGCGACGATCACTGCAGATAGTTACAGTCGCGTGATCAATACACCAAACCCGACACTCAGCGGGATTATCTCCGGCGTGGTGGCCGGACAATCGATCATGGCAAGCTACGCGACCACAGCAGTTCAAACCAGCCCGGTCGGCGCCTACCCGATTGTGCCTACGGCTGCGGCAGGACCCGGCACGCTGCTGACCAACTACAGCATCACGCTCACAAACGGCACCCTGACGATCACAACGAGTGGTTCAACGCCGGCAGGGATCACGGCGCCGAATGTGAATGCTGTCTATGGCACGCCGTACACGGTGGCGGCAACCATACTGAGCAAGCAGACACCGGCACCCTCCGGCATGGTTGCCTTCACCATCAATGGTGTCGCTCTCTGCCCGGCGGGTGCACTGCCGGGAAATGGCACGGCTACCTGCACACCATCCGCCGTGCTGGAGAATGCCGGAACCTACACGGTGACGGCGACCTACTCGGGCGACAGTATCTACAGCGCGCAAACCGTAACCTTCACACTGACGATTGCACCGGCACCGGTGACGATCCAGGCTGACAACCAGACGCGGCCCGTGGACACGCCTAATCCGACGCTGACTGGTGAGGTGACAGGCGTCGTTGCGGGACAGTCCATTACGGCAACCTACACAACAACCGCGGTCGAGAACAGTCCTGCCGGCACTTACCCGATCGTTCCGGCGGCGGCGGCCGGTGCGGGGACACTGCTCTCCAACTATGCAGTCACGCTGAACAACGGCACGATGACCATCACGGCGGTGCCACCGGTCAGTACCGGCACCTTCACACTGACGGCTTCGCCGGCAGAACAGGAAATCGATAAGACAGGCGGGGTGAACTACACGGTCTCGCTGACCTCGGTGGGCGGGTTCACTGATACGGTTACGTTCTCCTGCTCCGGACTGCCTGAGGGCGGCACCTGCAGCTTTGCTCCCGGCACCATCATGCCGGCAGCAGGCGGCACCAACGCGACAGTGATGACAGTGGCGGCTACGGCCGACACGACAAACGTGCCGAACGGCAGCTACGGAATGATGCAGATGGCGCCGGTACAGCCAGGCTCGCCTGCTCCATCCACCTGGCTGGCCTGGACGATGCTGCCGCTTGGTTTCGGAGGCAGTGCGACGACCTTCCTGCTGGGATGGAGACGCCGCCGTCGGTCCGGGTCGAGATCGCCGAGATCAAGAGATTGGATGAGCATGCTGCTGGTACCGCTGGCGCTGTTGTTGCTTGGCTTGGCCGGCTGCTCTCCACCGGTGAATTACAAGATCTACACGATCACCGTAATCGCGACTGACTCAACACCGGCAACACCGGTTGTGCAGTCCACTACCGTACAGTTGACATTGGCCAGATGATGAAACTGATCGCACATAAGCAGCTTCTTCTCTCGGGCTTCCGGACGCTTACGGCAGTGGCCGCGTTCACGGGCTTGTCCGGGATCTATTTGCCGGACGCATTGCTGGCACAGTCTTCGGACACGGCGGCGCCTGCGACAGCTTCACCAGCGGCGCCGGCACCATCGTCGGCCGATGTCGATACGACCCAGGTACCTGCGGCACCGGCTTCCACGACGGATTCGATTCCGCCGGCAGGTCCACCGCCTGCAGGGCCGGATGTTCCAGGCAACTACACGCAGACCAATACGCGTGAGCCTCATCCTGCTTCCAGGTTTGACTTGTATGGCGGCTACTCCTACCTGAAGCCGAGCGGCACAGTGGGTTTGTACAGCTTCCAGGATGCAGTTCAGGGTTACCAGGCGAGCGGCACTGCTTATTTCACGCATCACCTGGGTGTACAGGTAGAGTTCGCGCACAATCAGAAGACTCTCGATGCGACAGGCGCGGCCCAGGCGCCGCCGTTTGTGCAGCTTGGTAACACGACTGGTTGCTTTTATAACGTGGAAGGCGGACCGGTCTATCGGATGTTTGCGGGCTCGCACCTGTCACCCTTCGTCCACGTTGTGGGTGGTGCCTCGAAGGTTGGCGGCCCCAAGTTCCAGCAATGTGAATGGGGTTACGGCATTGCGGGCGGCGGCGGTCTTGATTACATCCTGCCTTCGTTCCACCGGCACCTGGCACTGCGCGTGGTGCAGGCCGATTACGAGTATATGCATGTCGACCAGGGGCCTCTGCAGCCTTTCAGCCTGGCCGGCGGCACCGATGCGGTGAATGGCGTGCGGCTCTCGGCGGGCATTGTGATCCGGCTTGGTGAAATGGATCCGTCGCTTGAAAAGAGCCTGATCTGTCAGGCAAATCCGGAAGAAGTCTACTCCGGTGAGAAGGTTGTAGTTGCTGCGAATGCCAATAACTACAACATGAACGCAAAATATTATTTCCGCTGGGAGATCAGCGGCGGCAAGGTCGAAGGTTATGGCCCTGCTGTCTTTATCAACACGGCTGGGCTGTCTGCCGGGACGTACAAGGCGACGGCGCACGTAAGCACCAAGCAGAAGACATCGAAGCAGGTGGCGCAGTGTTCAGCGACGTTCACGGTGAAGGACTCGCCGGCACCGACGATCCGCTGCTCGGCCAATCCGACAACTGTAAATCCGGGTGAGCCTTCTATTATCTCTTCCTATGTGACGAGCATTCCGGCACGCACGCTGACCTACTCGTACACGGCGACAGCGGGACAGATCAGCGGCACCAAGGATACGGTGCCGCTGCAGACCGCTGGGGTGCCGCCGGGCATGATCACGGTGAGCTGCCAGGTGAAGGATGATCTTGGCCGCACGGCTGTCGCAACCACGGAAGTAACCGTCGCCGCCCCGCCGCTGCCACCGGCACCAAAGGCGCAGAAGCTGTGCACACTGTACTTCGTGCGCGATCAGCGCCGGCCGGCTCGCGTGGATAACGAAGCGCGCGCCTGCCTGGACGACATCGGGCTTACGCTGCACAACCAGCCCGATTCACGACTGGTGATCCTCGGCGAGCATGACGTGAACGAGCCCGAAGGCCAGATGCTGGCTGCGGAACGGGTCATCAACACACGGGCGTATCTCTCGAAGGAGAAGGGCATCGATCCGTCGCGCATCGACATTCGGACTTCGGCAACACCGGGCCGGGATGTGGAGACGTACCTGCTGGCACCGGGCGCAACCTGGGATCAGCCGATGGATGAGAAGGTCGACGAGACCAAGGTGCCGATCCATGGACAGCAGTATGCACGTCCGAACAGCCGCCCTTTCCGCGGTGAGGGAGTGTCAAGACCGCACTAGGCGCGTGAAACGGTCGAGACGATGGACCATGACTTGCGAGGGAGGAGAATTCCTCTGCGGGTCATGGTCTTTTCGTGCTTTTCTGTTGGCTCTCGTCCAGAATCGGAAACAAACTGAAATGTTCCCATTTTGTTTTTCTCCGACAAGTGTCACATCTTCTGCGACTTAAGTCACTTGAGATAAAGCCTTCTCAGCCGATACCTTAGGGACAAGGTAGGCTAAACAAGTCGGGGTCCGGCAATACATGCAGAACGAGCTCCTGGATATTCTGATCATCGGTTGTCTCGTTCTGTTGTTTGGATCGACCTATCGAAAGCGGCACACCTTTGTGGTGCGCTGCTGGTCGATTGGCTGGCTTGTGGTGTTGGTGCACTTTGCAGCGCTGCTTTATCATCCTCGAGCCGTGTTGTGGCAGAACGTGCTTGCGGCGATCAGCCTGGGCGGTTTGATCGCGTGTGCGGTACTTTTCCTGCTTCCGACCGGGAGTCGAACGGAAAGTCGGAGTCTTCGCAACCTGGCTTTGCCGCTGCTCTCGGCGGCCGGCGGCTTCGTGTTTGCTCTTCTTGTCATCCTGGATGTCGCCAATCCCGTCCCTTACTACCTGTGCACGATCGCCGGCGAGTTCGGCGGCCTGGTTTATGCGTTTCGTTTTCACTCTGAGCAGAAGCGTCGGCTCATTCTCCTCCTGCTGGCGAGTCTTGCGGGAACTTGCTGGATCTGCTGGTGCATTGCGAACCACCGCCAGGATGTTGGCATTTCAGCGATTCTGACGCAGCTGTATCTGACGGTCGCGATCGTGTATCTCGATCACTTCCGGCGTATTTCTGCCGGCATGCTGACGGTGTCGCTGGGTCTGTTTGCGTGGGCCTCCGTTTTCCCGGCGGCAGAATTCTGTGCGCACATCGGCCTGCATACCATCAGTGCCGAACTGTGGAATATCCCCAAATACTTTGTTGCCTTCGGCATGATGCTGACGCTACTGGAGGATGAGATTCTGTCTGCAAGCGCAGCCAGCAGAAACTTCCGGCTTTTGTTTGAGGGAAATCCGCACCCGATGTGGATCTACGACCGCGAGACGCTGACCTTCGACAGCGTGAACCAGGCTGCAGTGAATCAGTATGGCTACACCAAGGAACAGTTTCTCCGCATGACCCTGGCGGATATCCGCCCGACTGAAGACATTCATACCGTGATGAAGGAGCTGAAGGAAGCTGAGCCGATGCAGCCGCTGACCGGGCCCTGGCGTCATCAGCGACGTGACGGATCGTTCATGCAGGTGGATATTGCCTGCCATCACCTGGAAAGCGATGGTCGACCGCTGGCTTTCTCGCTGATGCAGGATGTTACCGAGCGTCAGAAGATGCATGAGCAGCTGGTGCACCAGGCCAACCACGACATTCTGACGGGCCTTCCGAATCGCGCGCTGTTGGAGAGTCGCATTCAGCAGACGTTGTCCCATGCGCGTCGCTACAACCGCAAGGCCGCGCTGCTTTGCCTGGATGTGGATCGATTCAAACAGATCAACGACACGTATGGACACAGTGTCGGTGATGAATGTCTGAAAGAGATTGCTCGCAGGCTGGCGTCCCGGGTGCGGCCGCTGGATACGGTGGCGCGGGCCGGCGGTGAAGAGTTCAGCCTGCTGTTGCAC
>CAZZUX010000011.1:0-51179 GCA_964657395.1 uncultured Ktedonobacteraceae bacterium | reverse complement strand
CCGATCTATCGCCGGCATTTTCGATCAGATTGGCGTGGATTATATTCAGATTCGCGCTGAGCACAATCCTCTGTTTCCCGGTATCAATCCTGAACCGATTGAGCCGCACATTCGAGCCCTGCAGAACACTGTAGTCGAACATAAATGTGCCGCCGGACTTGCTACCGATGGCGATGCGGACCGCATCGGCGCGGTGGATGAGAATGGCAATTTTGTCGATCCTCATAAAATCTACGCAGTACTGCTGCGGTGGCTGCTCGAGCGCAAGAAGTGGCCCGGTGATGTCACGCGCGCCTTCAACACCACGGGCATGCTGGACCGCATTGCAGCGAAGTACGGCCGCAAGCTCTACGAGCACGGCATCGGCTTCAAGTATGTGTGCGACCTGATGCTCGAGCAGGACATATTGATCGGCGGGGAAGAGTCGGGCGGCATCGGCATCAAGAAGCATCTTCCGGAACGTGATGGGCTGCTCAATTCCCTGCTGCTTGCCAACGTGATGGCAGAGGAAGGCAAGACGCTGGGTGCGCTCGTCGCCGATTTACAAGCCGAGTACGGCGAGCATCAGTACGGCCGCATCGATCTGCACATCGACAATGCCGTGAAGGAAGCAGCCATTGCGAAGGCACGCGCCGGCGTTAAGGGCTTCGCGGGCATGGAGGTCACAAGCGTCGATATGCTCGACGGCGTGAAGTTCTTCCTGCATGATCCATCGGCAGATGCTAAACCGAATGCCGCGAAGACATGGCTGCTGCTGCGCGCCTCCGGCACCGAGCCCCTGCTGCGCATTTATTCCGAAGCCACTTCGAAGCAGTCGGTTCATGCACTGCTTGAAGCAGCGCGCACCTTTGCTCTCACCAGCCTCGACTGAGCCGTTACCATAGGACGATGGTTCCGGTAATGACAAAGGCAAGGACATGAAGATTCGCACGAGAGGTCTGCTGTTCGATATGGACGGCATTCTCATCAGCTCCATCAAGTCAGTCGAACGCAGCTGGGCCTTGTGGGCGCAGGCGCGGGGCCTGGATGTGACGGAAGTGATTGCGGCCAACCATGGTCAGCGGGCGCTTGACATCGTACGCAAGCTGGTCCCGCCGCACGAAGTCGAAGCTGAGTTCAAGCGCATCGAAGACATCGAAATAGTCGACCTCGAGGGCCTTGAAGTTCTCGAAGGAGTAAAGCAGATACTCGGATCGATTCCGCAGAAGTTCTGGACTGTCGTCACTTCGGCGACTGAAAAGCTTGCCCGGGTGCGCCTTGCGGCAGGCGGCATCCCGGTGCCGGACAAGTTCATCACCTCGGATCATGTCACCAAGGGCAAACCGGATCCCGAACCCTATCGCAGGGGTGCCGAACTGCTGGGCCTTGATCCAATGGATTGTCTTGTTCTTGAGGATTCATCCTCCGGCGCACTTGCCGGCAAGGCCGCTGGATGCCGGGTGATGGCGACCCTGTTTTCTCATAAGCAGCACGAGTTGGAAGCAGCGGACTACATCGTGCGTTCGCTCACCGACGTTTCTGTCCGCGTTCTGCCTGGCGGCTATGAGCTGCAGCTTGAATTTGAACCGCTGAACGACGTGCCCTTGCTCCCGAAACTTCCCATCCGGTAGGCCGGCTAGACTTCGCCTTCGCTGACATTGAGGTTGCGCCGCGATCGCTCCCTCAATCGCTCCACGACCATCGGCGGCACCAGGCCGTCAACAGAACCGCCAAGGCGGAAGACTTCCTTGATCAGCCGCGAACTCACGTAGGAATATTTCTCGGCCGGCATCATGAAGACGGTCTCCAGTTCGGGAGCAAGCCGGCGATTCATCAGCGCCATCTGGAACTCGTATTCGTAATCAGTAATTGCACGAATGCCGCGGACGACTGCCTGTGCCTGCTGCTGCCGCGCAAAATCCACCATCAGCCCGTCGAAAGTCGCAACGGAAACGTTCTCGATCTGCGCCACGGCTTCGTTCAGCATCTCCACACGTTCCGGCACACTGAACAACGCACTCTTCTGCGAGTTGTTCAGTACGGCTATCACCAGGTGATCAAAGATCCGCGCGCCGCGGGCAATTACGTCGAGATGGCCGTTCGTCGTTGGATCGAAGCTGCCGGGATAGATGGCTCTTACTTTTTGCAAATGCTGCCTCGCATGGGGATTGTATGCGGGTCAGTGCGCAGGAAGCAAAAGGCCAACCGAGCGTGTCGGATTCCAAGAGTTCGTTCTCCCGCTTCCGTTGCAGGCAGTGCGACGAAGGTGGTCTGCCGCTGCCAGCAGCACGGCAGTACGCTCACCTTGCCATGAATAGACACCGGATGCTGCCGCTGTTCTTTACGCTGTCCTTTGTACTTCTTCTGCCTATGCTGGCCCTCTCACCTGCGCGGGCAACGACTCCGCCGGTGAGAACCAAGTTTGCCACTATCCTTGCAAAAGCCGACCACGAAGCCTCTGCTACGCGGGCTTACTGGCGCGACAGGACCGCGCCGTACGTCGAACTTGTAAGCTTTGACCAGCGCTAAGCCTGGGTCGGTCCCGCCACTCACCTGCTAACTATTGCGATTTTGGAAGCTGCAGCAGGATACCTCCGCCCTGGCCACTGGTCTCGACCTGTGGCAGTTGTCCGTTCCATCGCGCGATCAGGTCGCGCTGGTTCTCCAAACGCCGAAGCTCCAGCAGTTGCGGAGTGATCGATGTTTGCCGGATCTTGTTGGCTTCCGCCTCACCCTGCGCCCTTGCTACGCTGGATTTGGCATCGCCGTCTGCTTCGGCAATCTTCTTTGCGGCCTGTGCCTGCGTCTCTGCCAGCTCGTTGTTGGCTCGTTCTGCATTCTGGATGGCCTGTGCCTTGGCTGTAATTGCATTCGCAATCACTTCCGGAACGCGTGGTGCACCGATAAATCCGAACTGCTGCACGACGACGCCAACGCCTGACACCTTCTGCTGGATCAAGGCTTCCACCTGGTGGAGGAACTGCGCCTTCTGTTCGCCGTAAATCTGCTCCACTGTAAAGGTCGAGGCCACTTCGTTCAGCGAATTTCTGACGATATCGCGAAGGATGCCGTGCGTGAAATTGTCGAGATCGCTCACCCGGTATTTGAGATAGAAATCAGGCACCTGTCGCGGCTCGATCGCATAGGAGAGCGAGGTGTCCGCATAGATTTCCATGCCCTCTTTCGAGTTGAAGCTCATCTCTTCATTCGAAGGGCGGCCTTCGTCGAGATTCTTCGTCCACTTCACGGTCTGCACGTACGTGGGAAATTCGATGATCTGGCTGCGCAGAGGACTGTAGAAGACCCAGCCGGTGCGGATGGGTATTTCGGAGGCACCGCGCTGACTGCCGGACAACAGGATTTCCACGCCGGTGAAGCCCGCGCCTATGCGCGTCACTGCGAATATGTAATTGAAGAAGATGAACAGGCCGAAGATACCGGCGATCGCAAACGCGACGAGCCTGAAAAGATTCTTCGGCAATTGCGGCATTTGGGGCAGTACGACGCCGCGCAAAGGCTCATTTTGTTGATAGATGCTCATGATGGCCTCCTCCAGAGGCGCCAGAGTACAAAGGGGAGAAACAGGAACAAGACCGCGAGACACGCAAACCCGGCGACGACTGCACGATCGCTGGGTCTGTTCAGCAGGTGGAAGGCATACACCATCCACTCGAAGCCGAGTAAGAGAAGCGAAATTGTGATCAGGAATTTGAAGAGAAGATTCACGGCACCAGAGGTAGAAAACGCTCCACGGCCTCACTTTCAGGGCCAGCTACCGATATCAAATACTACGCCTTACGGTGACACGCGCAGCAGCAATCGGCGCGATGTTACCGGAATGCGATAAAGCTTCCATAAAGATTGGTTCGCACAAAGAAGCCCCCATGAAACGACCTTCTGGGCCATCGTCATCCGACAACTTTTGTTCGATAGAATTTGGTGAGGCTGGAAAGAATGTCTGACGCTCTTCAGAACAGTTCCTCCGCGGTCTTCGACCTGCACGCCATCGCCGCATCGTTGCCATCTGCGGCATCCACCATGCTCATCGACACGCGGCTCACGGACCTGCCCAGTGCCAGTGCACGCGTCTTCCGCACCTATCGTGCCACGCCTGCGCACTATCACAAGACCTGTGACGAATACCTGGTCGTGCTTTCAGGCCGCGCGATGTTCTTTGGCAACGATGAGGCGCCGGTTGAGGTCGGACCCGGCCAGCTTATTTTCTTCCAGAAAAACACTGTCCATGGCATCACCAGGATCCTCGAAGAGCCGCTGGTGTTCTTTTCCGTAGATACGCCGCGACGAGATCCGAGGGACATCCATTTCGTACATCCCGAGGACGGCACACCGGAGACTTTCATCCAATCGGTATAGATCCCTGCCAGGCGAGGGCGGCTAGTGCATTGCCGCGCGGCCGCCCTTGGCTTTCTTCATCAGGAATGCGAGCGGCACCATGCACAAGGCCGCGACTCCGAAGATACGGACGATATCCAGGTACGCGAGCATATTCGACTGCAGACCCAGCTGCCGGTACATCTGCGACATCGCGCCATCATGTGCGGAGGACGCACTGTAGCCATACGTCATCAGGTGGCTCTGGATCCCGGCCATCTGGGTACGGAAGACCTGTTCACCGCCTGTGATGTGTGCGCCGAGATAATCCTGATGCCGCTGCGACTGCCGCGCGAGGATGGTCGCCACCAGCGCTGTACCGACCGAGCCGCCGATGTTGCGTGCCAGATTCGTCAAACCTGATACGTCGTTGTTCTGCTCAGGCCGTACTCCCGTGTAAGAGAGCGTCTGGATGGGAATGAACAGAAATCCAAGTCCGCATGCCTGGATAAAACGAAGCTGCGCCGCATAGCCCGGGCTCATCTGGAGATCCATGGTGGTCATATGGAACAGCGCCAGCGCCGTTACAAGGAATCCGAATGACAGCAGGTACCGTGCATCCACCTTGCCAATCAGGATGCCGACCACCGGCATGAACATCAGTGTTGCCAAGCCGCCCAGGCTCATGGTTTCGCCCGCTGTTGTCGCGGTATAACCCATAAGCGTCTGCAGCAATTGCGGGATCAGCACTGTAGTTCCATACAGCGCGATGCCGAGCACAAACATCATGCCGAAGGAGAGCGAGAACGTCCGCCCCCGGAAGAGGCGCAGGTCAATGATTGGTTTGCGCTTGCGGTGCACCTGCAGCAGCTCCCATGAGATGAGAGCGATCAGCCCGGCGACTGCCAGTACGGTGAAGACGACGATAAAGTTTGAGCCGAACCAGTCGTCCTCCTGCCCCTTGTCGAGGACGACCTCCATACTGCCAAAGGTCAGCGCAGTAAGTACGAAGCCCAGGTAGTCGATGCGGATCAGTCCGGCTCGCGCCTTCTTAACCTGCTCCACCAGGAACGGCGGATCCTCGACGACGCGATTGGTGAGATACAGCGAAATCAGCGCGACCGGTACGTTGATGAAAAAGATCCAGTGCCAGCTGTAGTTGTCCGTGATCCAGCCGCCGATGGTCGGCCCGATCGTCGGCGCAGTGACCACGGCGAGGCCGTACAGAGCAAAGGCCTGTCCACGCTTCTTCGGTTCAAAGGTATCGGCAAGAATTGCCTGTTCTGAGGTGGCGAGGCCGCCGCCGCCTAACCCCTGCAGCACGCGGAAAAACAGCAGCAGCGGGAGGTTGGGCGCCAGTCCGCACAATAATGAGCTGATGCCGAACATCGCAACGCACAGCATGTAGAACCGTTTGCGCCCGATCAGGTTCGCAAGGTAACCGCTGATTGGCAGGATGACTGCATTCGATACCAGGTACGACGAGATGACCCACGTCGCCTCGGACTGGCTTGCCGCGAGCGAACCTGCAATATGCGGTAGAGACACATTCGCGATCGAGGTATCAAGCACCTCCATGAACGTCGCCAGCGTCACGGTTAATGCGATCGCCCAGGGATTGTGCTTCGGCTTCCAGCCTTCTGACATCCAAACCTCTCTCTTGCCGCGCGACTCAGCCAGAAGGCGACGCAGAGACACTCATTGCGATCGATTGAACTAGCGAAGGTTATACACGCAAGTGCACGACGCACTCCATACCAACTTGGGTCGCTGTTTGCCTTGATGGTGATCCGGCCGCCGATTTGGCTGTCTGCTGGTAAACCTGCGTGCAGAATGGACTTACGGAAAGATTTCAAGCATCGCCCTTCGCGAGTGCCGTGACAATCTCAGCCGGCTGGTGATAGCATTCAGGGTTTTCCTCGCGGTCAACCCGCAAAGGTCTTTACCGATGGCATCTACCACCCTTCCCAACACGCAGGAAGCGGCACGTCCGCACTCCTTTTCGCTCACCGAAGAACAGCAGCAGCTTCGCGACACGATCCGCAAATTTGCCGCATGCGAAATCGCCCCGCATGTCATGGAATGGGATGAAGCGAGCGAGTTCCCTGCAGGCGTGGTGAAGCAGCTTGGCGAACTTGGACTGATGGGCATCATCATTCCTGAAGAGTACGGCGGCACGGGACTTTGCTACACCGACTACATGCTCGCCGTGGAAGAGCTGTCGGCCGTGGACGGCTCGATCGGCATCATCGTCGCCTCGCATAATTCGCTGTGTACCAACCACATCTTCGTTGCCGGCAATGAGCAGCAGCGTCGCCGCTACATCCCGCGTTTGGCCAGCGGGCAGTGGCTGGGTGCCTGGGGTCTTACCGAGCCTGGCTCCGGATCAGACGCCGCGGGCGCGCGCACGACTGCAGTTCGCCAGGGCGACAACTGGGTTCTCAACGGCAACAAGATTTTCATCACGAATGGCCACTATGCCGACGTGGCTGTCGTCATCGCCGTCACCGATCGCGAGAAAGGCACGCACGGTCTCTCTGCCTTCATCGTGGAAAAGGGCACACCCGGATTTCGCTCCGGCAAGAAGGAAAACAAGCTAGGCCTGCGCGCCAGCGATACTTCGGAACTCATCTTTGACGACTGCATTGTGCCGAGTGAAAATCTACTGGGCAAGCTCGGCGAAGGTTTCGTCGATTCGCTTCGCATCCTCGACGGCGGCCGCATCTCGATCGCCGCTCTTTCCCTGGGCATAGCGCGGGGCGCCTACGATGCAGCGCGCAAGTACGTGAAGGAGCGCCGCCAGTTCGGCAAGGCCATCTCTGACTTCCAGGGCATCCAGTGGAAGCTCGCCGACATGGCTACGCAGCTCGATGCCGCCCGCCTGCTGACCCTGCGCGCTGCAGCCATGAAAGATGCCGGCGAGAAGACCACGCTCGCATCTGCCATGGCCAAGCTGCACGCGAGCGAAGTCGCTGTCCGCATCTGCGACGAAGCCGTTCAGCTTCACGGCGGTTATGGCTTCATCAAGGACTACCCCGTCGAGAAGTTTTATCGCGACGTCAAGCTGTGCACTATCGGCGAAGGGACCAGCGAGATTCAGCGGCTGGTGATTGCCCGCGAGTTGCTGAAGGACTGACACGGAAGCACTGGGCGGCCGCCCGTCGTATCGTAGAAAGATGCCAGCACCGGAGATCACGCAGATCGTTGAACAACTCCGTGCCGGCAATATACGTGCCCTCGCCCGCGCCATCTCCCTGGTTGAAGACGATGCTCCGCAAGCCTGCGATCTGCTCGCTGCCTGCTTTGAGCATCGCAATGGGATCGGCGGTCGCGGCTTCAGTGTCGGCGTCACTGGCTCACCGGGCGCCGGCAAGAGTTCGCTTGTCGACCAGCTCTGCACCTTCTATCGCAAGCAGGATCAGACGGTCGGCGTACTTGCCATCGATCCTTCCAGTCCCTACACGGGCGGAGCGCTGCTGGGCGATCGCATCCGAATGGAGAAGCATCACGCCGATCCCGGTCTGTACCTTCGAAGCATGGCAACGAGGGGCGCGCTTGGGGGCCTCGCCCGCAAGACCGCCGACGCCGTCACGGTGCTGGAAGCGAGCGGGCGTGATCGCATTCTCATCGAGACGGTCGGGGTCGGTCAGGATGAGATTGACATCGTTCGCCTTACCGACATCACCCTGGTCGTGCTCGTCCCAGGCATGGGTGACGATGTGCAAAGCATCAAGGCCGGCATCTTGGAAGTCGCCGACATCTTCGTTATCAACAAGAGCGATCGCGAGGGCGCGGATCGAGTCGAGGCTGAATTGCGTGCCATGCAATCGCTTGCCACGGGCCACGCCGAATGGACGCCCGCTATTGTCCGCACGAACTCGCTGAGCGGTGACGGCATCCCTGCACTGGCTGAAGCCATTGAACACTTTCACGCCTGGCTGGCAACAGAGCAGCGTCTGCAGCGACGCAGGCAGCAGCAATGGAAAGAGCGTCTCGCCGAAATGCTTCGTCACGAGATCATGGCAACTGCTCGGCAGCAGGGACTGGGTGACGCGCAATTAGGAGCGCACGCTGCTGATATCGTGAATGGTTCAAGTAATCCTTTCCTTCTTGTACCGGAAATCGTTCATCAAACCATGCGCGGATAGAGTCAACGCAAAAAGCCGTAAAGGAATTTTCATGTCGAAGATTGATCATCTAGGAATCGCAGTCACCTCGATCGCAGAAGCCCGCGGCTTTTACGAGAGCCTTGGACTGGAAGTAGTGCAGGAAGAAACCGTGGAGCAGGAAGGCGTCAAGACTGCCATGCTGCCTGTTGGCGAGAGCCGTATCGAGTTGCTGGAGGCCACCAGTCCGGACACGGTCATCGGCCGCTTCGTTGCCAAGCATGGTCCCGGTCTGCACCACGTCGCGCTCCACGTGAATGACATTTCTGCGACTTTCGAAGAGTTGAAGCGACGCGGCCTGAAGCTGCTCTCGGATGACATCCAGATCGGATCCGGCGGGCATTTGTATTTCTTCATTCATCCTTCCAGCGCGGGCGGTGTGCTCACGGAAATCTGCCAGGATGCCATCAGCAATGTCTGACACGACCCTGCTGCTGGGCGTCGACACCAGTCGCGACGGCGACCTGGTGCTGGCGGAACTTTCTTCCTTGGGCAAGTTGACCCAGCTGGCTCGGCAGCAGTTCAGCTCGCGCGAACAATCCGCAGAGCTGCTGCCGCGCCTCACTCGGCTCCTCGAGACTGCCCAGATCTCGCTTGGTCAATTAAGCGCAATTGTTGTAGTCAAGGGTCCCGGCAGCTTTACCGGCCTACGCATTGGCCTCGCCGCCGTAAAGGGGATTGCTCACGCCACGAAACTCCCGGTGATCGCAGTTTCCAGCCTGGCTGTCCTGGCAAGCCTCGATCCACAGGCAACAGCCGCTGTCCTCATAGCCGGTCGTGCTGAATGCTACGTTCGTACAGCCGGCGAAGACGGAAATGCCGTCGAGTCGCTGCTGCTGGAAACCGACCTTCGAGCCATTGTTGGAGACAAATGCGTTGTAGTCGCCGACGTCGCAGTTGCCGGAAAACTTCCGCGATCCACGGCCGTCAATCCCAGCGCCTTCGATGCTATCCACGCTGCGCTTCCTCGCTTTCATGGCGGAGACTTCGAAGATATAGCCACACTCGACGCCAACTACGTGAGACGGCCTTACACAGAGCGAGCGCCTGGCGCACTCCATGCCAGCGAACCGGCCGCATCGCGGTGACCGGCGGCACTCCAAAATGCAACATCCGGCCTCTGTCTGCCGCTGATCTGACCAGCGTGCTCCGACTGGTGCTGCTTGTCCGTGAAGCTCCTTCGTGGACCTACGAAGACTTCAGAAAGCTGCTTGGAGGCCAGCCGGAGGAGGCTTCCAGCGGGGTCATCGTCCCTGACGCTACACTTCTCCGTCGCGCCTGGATCGCGGAACAGATCGCGGAGCCGTCTGGAAGCAGAGAATCACTGATTCTCGGTCTGGCAGTTGTTCAGTGCCTGCGCGTCGGCGGCATCCAGCCGACGGACGCGCAGACAGAGGTCGAAGCTGAGCTTGAATCCATCCTGGTCCATCCGGACGCACGTCGCCGCGGCATCGGCTCGCTGCTACTCAACACAGTTACGGAATGGTGTCGCGGCCGCCATCATGCCGCCATGCTGCGCCTGGAAGTTCGCAGTAGCAACCAGGCCGCGCTGGCGCTCTACCATCGACACGGCTTCCGGATCACCGGACACCGTCCGCGTTACTATCGCCATCCGGAAGAAGATGCCGTACTTATGGAACTTACCTTTAAGGATCTCCATGCGTGATCCAGGCCAGTCCTGAATGCATCCGTTGTGCCAACGCGCATTTTCGCCAGGCCCTTTATAATCAGCATTGCCCCTATGGTTCGTGACGGCTACTACTACGGATTCGCTTTTTTCATCATTGCAGTCGTAAACGGCTACCTGACCGCCGGCAGCCGGCTGGCTCCCGTGTGGATCGCCATTCCTATCCTGCTTGCTGTTTTTTTTCTTTGGTTTTTCCGGGACCCTAACCGCACCATTCCTCTAGGTGAGGGCCTCGTAGTGTCGCCGGCAGACGGCAAGGTGACCGAGGTGACTTTTTTTGACACGCCGCAGGGACGCCGCCAGCGTATCAGCATCTTCCTTAACGTCTTCAATGTGCATGTCAACCGTGCGCCAATCTCGGGCATCCTGAGCGAGGTCACCTACAGGAAGGGCAAATACCTCAACGCGATGAACCCGGCTTCTGCCGAGCAGAACGAGCAGAATCTTGCCGTCATCGATGGACTCGACGGTACAGTTGCCTTCTCGCAGATTGCCGGCCTCCTCGCCCGTCGCATTGTTTTCAATCATCAGCCCGGCGAGCAGCTGGAGCGTGGCCAGCGCGTCGGCCTCATCAAGTTCGGCTCGCGCGTGGACGTCGTTCTACCAGCTACCGCCCATATCCGGGTGAATGTTGGAGATGTCGTCAAAGGCGGCTCGAGCATCCTCGCGGATCTGTCGCCAGTTGAGCTCGAAACCATGGTCAACCGCCCGGCCCGTCCGTTCACAGGCGTGTCCCCGTTTGGAGACAAACGCGCTTGAGTCTGCCTCCGGCAGCTTCCTTACGGCCCACTGCCTCAGCTGCTGAGGAGTTGTCTGCCGGAAAGGAACTGTCGTCAGCTCCGCCGGAAGTTCCATCTGCTGCCAAGCCGGAACGCCGAAAGCCACGCCGGCGGGGCATGTACGTTCTGCCCTCTTTGTTCACGGCCGGCAACATTGCTGCCGGCTACTATGCCATCACGCAAAGCCTGCAGGGGTCGGCACTGGAACCGCAGCATTTCGACTTTGCTGCTCTCGCTATCCTTTTCGCCATTCCTTTCGACGCACTCGACGGCCGCATTGCCCGCATGACCAACACCACCAGCGACTTCGGCAAGGAACTCGATTCCCTGGCTGATGTCATCACCTTCGGTGTCGCTCCCAGCATCCTGGCGTTTGCCTGGGGCTTCCGCCAGTTGCCCGCGCTTACCATGGACCACCTGATGCGGTCGCGCCTTATTGAAGGCGGTGGATTCCTCTGCTTTCTTTTTCTTATCTGCGGCGCCAGCCGGCTGGCTCGCTTCAATATCTCGCACGATCCACTGCCCAAGAACCCGGGGCGCCCTGACCGCAAGTACTTCGTCGGCATGCCCATCCCGGCGGCCGCAGGACTGCTCGCCGCAGTGGTTCACCTGGTTAAGGGCGATCCCGTCTTCAACGTGTGGCTGGCATTTGCGTGGATGGCCGTTGTCGGGATGGCCGGCTTTCTCATGGTGAGCACCTGGCGTTTCTGGAGCGGCAAGGAAATCAACTTCTCCGGACGCCATCCCTTCCAGGTCATCGTCCTCATCGCGCTGCTCATCTATGCGCTCGTCGCTTTTTCGCAGATCCTGCTGTTTGTGCTGTGGTTTGCTTACATGTTTTCCGGTATCGGTGCGCGGTTTGCTTATTCCTGGCAAAGGCGGAATCGGCGTCTGCGGGAACAACCGCAGGTACTGTAGCCGCATGCCAGGAATTAGCATCCCAGCATTCGGCCACCTCCCATCCCCCAATGCCTTGGAGTCTGGCCGGAGAATGCAGTTGATTAAGATTGGATCCGCACTCACCCCACTGGCCGCAGCCATGCTCCTTATGACAGGCTGCCAACGGAACAGCAGCACTCCTCCACCGGTACGCCCGGCCCAACCTGAGATCAAAACCGCTCCACCGACGCCCATCGCTGCCAAGAAGGAAGAGCTGGGCATGTCGACGTGGAATCACGACTGGGACCGTGTCGTCGAGCAGGCGCTGCCGCCGCAACTGCTTTCCAATCGCGTAGCACGCGATGTTCGTCCCTTCTGCCCACGCTTCAGCACCATGGACGAAGCCGATCGCCGCGCCTACTGGGCCTACTTCTTCCAGGCGCTTGCCGGAGCCGAGGCTGGTCTGCAGCCGACCACAGACGTGCAGCACACCGAACCTGAGATTGCGGTGAAGGATGGTGTCACCAAGCGAATGGTTCGCAGCGAAGGGCTGCTCCAGCTCACCTACATGGACGCCAAACGCTACGGCTGCAACTTCGATTGGAACAAGGACAGCCGACTGGGCGAGAAGAACCCCGCCAAGACCATTTTGCAGCCTGAGAACAACCTGCAGTGCGGCGTGAGGATCCTCTTCAACCAGTTGATCATCCAGCACAAGCCGCTGCTGAGTCGCACCAGCTACTGGTCAACTCTCCAGCCGGCGCGGCCGAGCTATCGCGTCTTTGCAAAACAGATGACCAATGTGCCGGCTGCGTGCAAGGTGGCGCCTCCCGTGGATGAAGCCGGCAACAAGCCTGCCGCACCATCCACCAGCCTTCCGGCAGCGAGCGTGCATTGATAAGGTCCTGGGATCGGGATTTAGGATCGGGAACGCAGGCGCGTTGACCCAGCCAGTCCGGAGAGCGTCTTTTCCGCGGACTGGCTGTTTATGACCGGTCAGTAGGCGAGCCACTCAAACCACAGCGAGTCGGCATCCTGTGAATAGGACTTCGACAGTGCGGTGCTGCCCTGGTACATGGTGATATTCTCGTTCGTTCCGGCGGTGTAGTCGATCGGATGGGTGGAGCCGCTGCGGTATGCGTATGCATTGTCCATGTACGCGTAGGCATAATCCGGAAGCGGGTTGTTGAATGAGCCGCTGACTTCGGTACGCTCGACGATCCATTCCGCGGACAAGCCGGAATAGGTGGTATGCGGCGGAATACTGAGTGAAGCGGAAACGGCCTTGCGAGTGTTGTAGTTTGCGATGTAGTAAAAGCCGGTGGTCACGCCATTCTTCGTGCCCACAGCCGAATAGGCATAGATCACATCACCCGGCGAAACTGCAAAGTTCGAGACAACAATCTCGTTTTCCGGGATGAACTCGATCCATGCGTAATAGCTTGCCTTGCCATTGGTGAATTGCTGCTCGGTGCCGTCCTGGATCAGATCGTTACAATTACAGTTACCATCAATGCCTACCCACTCTGACATGTAGCCGTTGATGGAAGAGAACTGGTTATTGACACTTGGAACGATCCAGAGACCGACGACTTCATCGAACTTCGGGCTTCCACCAACAAGGGAATACCCGCTCCAGTTGCCGGATTGGAGTCGCGAGGTGTTCCCGGAGACATCGGTCGCTTTGCCAATCCGCTGATTCGGACGATGAAAGCGATTGGTTGGCGTCAGCTCCGGAGTGACGCGGGTGACCGAAACTGCCTGAAGCCAGCGGTTGTAGGCTTTGACGTCGGACGGGTCGGGACGCCGGGGAAAGCCATAATCCTGCAAGGCGGAATCGGGTGCGGACACCGGATCGAAACCTGCTGGTGCACTGTTGTAGGTGGTAACGCCGGTCATGCCGGGCAGCAATACGTTGCTGGTGTAGGTCTGGGCTTCTGCAGCGAAACCGCCGGCAACTAGTGCAGCGGCGGCGAGGATGCGAATAACAAAGTTCACGGTTCATCTCCTTCAATGTCGAAAGCCTGGGAAATCTGCCTGCCGGCAGGACCTTGCATGTAGCCTCATGAGGCGCGCATGCGTACGGGCCATCGCGCTCCACGACGCGGGCAGAGAAGACCAGCAGCGTAGACCGCGAGACGCCACGACCTGTACTTGAAAACAGGGGATAGGCCCGGATTACAGAGGGGAATGACTATGGGGAGAGCGGAAAATCGCAGACCCGATGCATGGGATTGGCGAATTTCTGCTGGCAAGACGCTACCATAGACCAAGCAAGCCTGGTAAGTAAAAAACCGGGGGCGATCCGGTGATCAAACGCGTTTGCAGGGACCTCTGCACCAGGATGACTTTGCCCTCATATCCCGAGAATCAACTACCATGAGTCTGCATGTCTAATTTTCGTGTAGCCATCGTAGGTGCCGCCTCGTTACGCGGCAAAGAACTGAACGACGTACTCAGCGAGTCCTCGTTCGCTTCGGCCGACTATTCCCTTATGGACGATGAAGCTGCCATCGGCAAGCTTGAGTCCGTCGGCGACGAAGTCACGTTCATCCAACCCATAAACGCAACCTCTTTCGAGAAGGTGGATTTCACCTTTTTCGCTGCTGATCAGGACGTCACGCGCAAGCACTGGAAGGCCGCGCACCAGGCAGGCTCCGGCATCATCGATCTTTCCTGCGCTCTTGAGGGTCAGCCCGGCGTGATTGTCCGTTCTCCCTGGGTGCGCCAGGCTCTGCAGGAAGGGGATAACTCCGCAGAGGAAGACGCCACCTCTCCTGATCTGAAGACGCCTGCCATCGTTCCTGCTCATCCGGTTGCGGTAGTGCTTGGATTGATCCTGGCAAACCTCAAGTCGCTGGGCGCTGTGCACTCGGCCTGGGCGACTGTACTTGAGCCGGCTTCCGAGTATGGACGCGCCGCGATGGATGAACTTCATCAGCAGACTGTCAGCTTGCTCTCATTCCAGAACCTGCCAAAAGTCATGTACGACACCCAGATCGCCTTCAACGCCACGCCTGTCACGGGCGACGAGGCCAAGATCAATCTTGCGGCGACCGAAGAGACAATTCGCCGTCACTATGCGCTGCTCTCCGGCGGCCGTCTTCCCGAAGTTGCCGTCCAGCTGGTGCACGTACCCGTCTTTCATGGCCACGGCATCTCGCTCACTATCGAGTTCGACAAGCCGGTCACTGTCGAACACCTACAGGCCGCGCTCGGCGGCGAACACATCGAGATCGCGATCACGGATGCAGACGCGCCCTCTAACCTCGCCGCTGCCGGGCACGACGAGATCCTGCTGAGGATCCGTCCTGCCGCCAATGAGACCGGCGCCACACGCCGCTTCTGGCTTTGGACGGCATCGGACAATCTGAAGCTGGCCGCGCTCAACGCGATCGCCTGCGCACAGGAACTGCGTCGTCTGCGTCCCCAGGGCACGGTTCAGTAGGACTCATGGTTGTATAGTCCCTGTTGCCAAAGCGGCTAGCTACTGCATCGCGGCAATAAACCTGTCTGCCAGGCTTCCGTAGTTAAGCAAATCATCACGCGAAAGCAAGGAAGGTGTACACCCGCAGCAAATGACGGGCATCGCAGAGTGAAGACCCGAGCAAGTCGAGAACCACATTGACGCTCTCAGCGATAGCGGTATGCTGTGACCGTCATCACAAACGCGGTAGCGGCCGACACGACGATGACCTTGGGCAAAAAAGTCCCTTCCGGCTACGAGAACCGGAAGGGATAAGTTGCCACAACATCGATACCGAAGAGCGCGTCCAGCAATGATCCGCAGACAATCACCGGGAGGGACCACTCGCGAAGCTACCCTCCGCTCGGCCATTCCTATTTGATGGTGCCATTCAGGCCATTCGGGAAGAATGCGCCGCCGCCAGTTCCGCCCCCGTACACAATGGCCAGTACCTGCGTCGTTGTGCGTGAATACACCAGCGAATTCTGATCGGCATCCACCACGGTCGACGCCATCAGTCCAAGCGCATTGGTCGTTACACCGATGCCCACATCGTCTGCATTGGTGCCATCCAGCTTCGCGCGAGTGGCGGCTATCTTCGAGGCCGTTGCTGCGATCATCGCCGATGGAGTTGCTGCATCCAGTCCAAACAGCGTGGTACGCACCAGTCCGGCATGATAGGCCTCAACAGCCTGGATGCCCGCTGCCGCGTCCAGGTAAGCCGGCGTCGTGATCAACGGGGCTGCGCCTGTGTATGCCGTTACGCCGACGTCTTCAAAGATGAAGGAGCCGAGCAGGAAGCTGACCGGATCGGCAAACGGATCGAAGGTTGAGCCGATACCAGCCGCCATTGCGAGTGCATTGAAGCTGTTCATCAGGTCGATGTTCGGCATCGCTACCGCGGCCTTGGCTGCGCCCAATGCATTGCTCAGGAAAGTGACGTGGTTGCGCTCTTCCTTTGCTGTCTCGTTGGCATAGGCTTGAATGGTGGTCTGCGTACCCCACGGCACCATCGGGTTGCTCTTCACCGTGACGGTTCCTGCAGTGCCGACGTTGCCGTTGATGTTGACGCCCATCTGGTCAATCGTCATGCCGGAGGTTGCCAGCGTATAGTACTGCGCTTCAAGATATTCCAGATTCAGTGCGAAGTTCAGGATATCGGCATCCGTCACGGTTGCTTGTGCAGATGCCTGCGGGGTTGCGAGTTTTGACAGGGCGATGCCGGCGAATGCCGTGCCCGCGAGTGCCATCATCTTGCGGCGAGTGGAAAAGATGACGTTGTCCAGACGCTTGGTCTCTGACAGATTTGTACTCAGGTCTTCCATATTCTTGATCAGGGTATCCATGGTCGTCCGTCCTTAAGCCTGCGTGGTAGAGATGGCACCGTTCATGCCGTTGGGGAAGAATGCGCCGCCCTTGACACCTGCGCCGGGAGCCGCGCCGTACACGATATGCAGAACCTGGTCGGTGGTGCGCTTGTAGCCAATGGAGTTAGTCGGATCCGCTGCCACAATCGACGAAGTGCTCAGCATCGTCTCCATACCGCCGCCCAGGGTGGCGCGCAGGTTCGAGATGTTGTTGGCGTAGGTCAGGTACGTCTGGCTGGCTCCGGAGACGGCAGCCATGCCCGCGATGAGAGTGCGGATCTCGGCAGCGTGATAAGCCTCGACGGCATGGATGGAAGCTGCCGCGCCAAGGACAGTCTTGTTGGTGATCAGCGTCGCGCCGCCATGGTAGGCCGTGACACCCACATCTTCAAACACGAAGGCACCGACCAGGAACTGCAGCGGATCCGCAAAAGGATTGAAGCTTGCGGGGATACTGGAGTTGGCCGCGACAGCAGCAAAGCCGGCTGTGAGGTCGATGGCAGGACGGTCGACAGGAGTACCACCGAGCGAGGTGATAGCAGCGCGCAGGAACTGAACATGGTTCAACTCATCCTGTGCGATTTCGTTTGCGTATTCCTGCAGCACGCCCTGGGTTGCCGAGAACGGCACCTGGGTTCCGCCATTGACTGAGCCGGGGTTGGAACCGATATTTGCAGTTGGAATACCTGTGCCCGTCGCAGCACGAAGGTAGAATTCGGCCTCAAGATACTCAAGATTGAGCGCGAAGTTGAGAACTTCTATGTCTGTTGCGACTGTTCCGGAAGGCGCGGCCGTAGTGGTCGGCGCAATCGTTGTTGCCATACTGCCGCTGCTGCTGCAACCAACGACTACCGCACTTGCGCCGGCAGCCCCGATACCAGCCAGAAATTGCCGCCTGGAGGGTCCTGTTTTAAGTAGTTCCTTCAGCTTGTCCACGTTGAAAGCCTTTCCACGGAGGGAGGAGTCGAATCTTCCGGCTCATGGAGAAGGTACGAGGCGACTGTGCTAACGGATGTGCGGATAACCCAAAAGTGTTACTTTCTGGACAAATTGCTTGCCTGCTCAGGCATCATCGGATTGTTGTTATCTTTCAGTTACCCGCCAGGCACGCTCACTTACTAAGTGGGCAGTTCCGGAGTCGAGCACACATGAAATTGCCATTGCGTCTTGCTGTCGTCTCTTCAGCAGTCCTGTTACCTGCCCTGATGCGGGCGCAAACCGACGTCGCGGCCATCCAGAAGCAGGTCGCAGCTAACGACGTGATCATTGGTCGCGCTATGCGCAGCAAGGATTACGGCACACTCGAGAAGTTCTGGTCGCCGCAGATGGTGGTCACGAACCCGTCTAACCAGATCATCGGCCGGGATGAGGTCTTCACTCGTCTACGCACAGACGTGATCGATTACGCTTACGTCCATAATGTGATTGATCGTGTTACTGTCTTCGACGACGTCGTCATCGTGATGGGTCACGAAGACCTCGCGATGGCTAAGGGCCCCTCTGCCGGCAAGCCGCTGCATCGCCTTTATACCAATGTCTGGCGGCACCGGGGCGATAGCTGGGTACAGCTGGCTCGCCAGGCGACCATCCTCAATGCCGATCCCGCAGACGTTTACGGCCCATCGAAGCCCTGAACAACGGATCGAAGCTGACAGGGGACCAACGGAAGGAATCACCGCGCGAGCCTGAGGGCATGGCCGGTACAATCAGGTATGCCTCGGGGACAAAAACAGGTGTACGGCAAGGGTCACCTGCACTTCGTTACATGTACCGGCTTTAACAGTCAGGTGCGCTTCGGTCTTGAAAAGCATCGCGATCTGTTTATCCAGTTGCTGGAGGAAGTACGCATCAAGTTTCGCTTTGATGTTGTCGGCTACGTGGTGCTTCCAACTCACTTCCACCTGCTCATGACAGAGCCGGGTGTCGACACTGCCGATAATTCGGTGAGTACGCTGCGCCAGCGCTACGGGCGTCGCTATAACAACTCGGTCCGGAGTACTGACCAGGTGTGGCAGACTCGCTACACTGACACCCACGTCTTCGAACCGGATCGCATCACTGAGCGGCTCTACTTTATGCACCACGAGCCCGTCAGGCTGGCGCTGGCAGAGGTCACGACCGATTGGGAGTGGAGCAGTGCGCGCGCCTACGCCGGAATGCCGGAAGGTGTCGTCACCATTGAGCAGGCAGTGAATCCGAAGACGCTTATCCCACAAAACGCAACACAGTCGCGCAGTCATTAACAATGCAGAAGGCGCTCCGATGCGTTCCGGAGCGCCTATTGGAAAGTTAAATCGTGCCGCGTGGAACGAGTTAACGAGTGCATATCAGCAGCAGGCTCAAATCAGGCTGCGGCAAGCTTTTGTGCTTCGGCAACAAGCGGCTCGAGATATTTCTTCTCATCCACTTTGCCCTGCATCACATCCGCCGTATTGCCGGCCATCACAAACTCAACGTCTGTAATGCCTATGAATCCCAGAACTGTCTTCAGGTATGCATTCTCGAGGTTGTAGCTGGCGAGCGGCGATCCGGCGCCATAGGAACCGCCACTGGCGATGATCACGCTCACCTTGCGACCCTTTGCCAACCCTTCGTAGCTGGCGGTGAACGTCTTGCCGATCCGCACAACGTGGTCAATCCAGGCTTTCACTACTGCCGGGATGCTGAAGTTGTACATCGGCGTCCCGATGACGATGTGATCGGCAGACAACAGTTCGCCAATCAGTTCGTCCGAAAGTGCGAGAGCTTTCTTATGCTCCTCTGTCAGCTGGTCAGGTGTGCTGTAGGCGCCTGCGATCCAGTTCATGTCCACAAAGGTGAGTGGAGTCTTGTCTAAATCGCGACGGATCACCTTGCCGGCAGAGTTTTGCTTCTTCCAGCTTTCTGCAAACGCAGCGCTGACTTTGCGGGAGATCGAATAATCACCGCGAGGACTGGCATCGATGTGTAAAAGGGTAGGCACGTAGTTGGCTCCTGATTAGAAAACTGTCTATAGAAGCAGATGAGGCCAACTCGGCGTACGATGCGTGAATATCTGTTGAAACAGATAATATTCTACGGCTGAAAATCGAGGCGCCGACCAGCATCGGAACTGGCCATCGCTGCTTCAATCAGAGCCATAACGACAATAGCGTCCTCCGCCGCAACGGGATTGGGTCCAACCCCGAGGATCGCATCGCGAATGGCGGCGTAGTAATGCTGGTAGGCGCCCACCTTGTTCGGAACGATGCTCTCGGCAGGCGGCGCATTGCGGGCGACCGTGGATCCGGTAAACAGTGTTCCCTCCAAGGGATCAACACCCCATCCTGCATCGCCCGGCCGCAAGCCGGAAATCAGCTGTGGTTCCTGTACATCCATGCCGTATTTCCGCCACGCAGCCCGCTCGCCATATACCAGGTAGCGGGACCAGCCGCCTGCTCCCAGCATGGTGGCATGCACCACAACTTCCAGTCGACCCGGATACCCAAGAACAACATGGGCATAGTCCGGCGCGCGACCCCCCTCACGCTGCTCCAGGATGGTGGCCTGCACAGTAGCAGGGGGGCCGAAGAGTTGCAGCACCTGGTCCAGCAGGTGCGGTCCCAGGTCATACCAGATGCCGGAGCCGGGTCCACCGTCATCGCGCCAGCGGTTCTGCACGACTGGCCGGAAGCGATCGATGTGGGATTCAAAGTAGCGAACGGGTCCGAGCGCGTTGGAAGCGATGAGACTGCGCAATGTCAGGTAGTCGGCATCCCAGCGCCTGTTGTGAAAGGCTGACAGCACCAGCCTGCGACTGTCAGCCAGCTGCTTGAGTCCGCGGGCTTCTTCGGCGGTGATCGTAAATGGCTTGTCGACCACAACGTGCTTGCCTGCGTTGAGCGCGGCTGTTGCCAACGGCACGTGGCTGCTGTTCGGCGAGGCAATCACCACCAGGCTGATCGATGAATCATCGATCGCAGCCCCAGGAGTAGCGACGACCTCTACTCCAGGAAAATGCTGATGCACCTTGTCCGGCTTACTGGAGGAAACTACTGCCAGATGCATGCCGGAGGTGGCATGAATCAGTGGCGCGTGAAAGGTCTCTCCAACAAATCCATAACCGATAAGGGCGACGCCGATGCTGTTGCTCATGCAGACCATTGTGCTACAGGTATCGGGTTACAAGAAACCGTGGCCTATCGGGGCGCGGCCGCACATAACGCCAGGCCTCGTGCGACTGAGGTGAATTCATTTCCGGTCACAATGCGGTCCGCACCGAAGCGGCTGGAGAAGATGCGGCGCACTGCAGGTACGAACGAAGTGCCACCAGTGAGGAAGACGCGGTCGACAGCAGCGGCTGCAACGCCGGTGGACTGCATCAGGCGGTCAACAGCGCCTTCGATAGCGGTAAGTTCTTCTTCTATCCAGGATTCAAATTCAAGACGCTTGACACCGGCGCGCAGGTTCAGTGTGCCATCGGTAAAACGGAACTCTGCTTCTTCCGCCGATGACAGCTCAACCTTGAGACGGCCAACTGCGCGATGCAGTTGATAGCCGAGGTCTTCGTCGATCAGCGTCTGCAATGCTTCGATCTTCTCCGGTTCGAAAGCGCGGGTGCGGGCGCCGTTCAACATCTCGATCACCGTGCGCGTACGTAGAAACGATAAATGATGCCAATGTTCGAGTTTGGCATACACCCAGTTAGGCACAGCCGGCAGTATCTTGCCGACAGCCTGTTCCATGGAGCCGAGGCCGAGTGCAGGCGAGACCAGGCGGCGAACGATCTTGGCATCGAGCGCATCCCCGGCAAGTCCGACGCCGCTGTTGCCAAGCAGATCTGCGGGCACGCGACCGCGCTTGCGAATGGCCGGACCCACACGCAACAACGAAAAGTCGCTGGTACCACCGCCGAAGTCGCCGATAAGAATAAGCTCATCGTGATCGAGAGTGGATTCGTAGTGATACGCCGCACCAACTGGCTCGAGTTCGAAGCGTACCGAGTCATAACCCGCCTGCAGGAATGCCGCACGCAGGCGCTCTTCGGCGAAGGTATCGTCGTCAGAGGTATCGGCACCAACGAAACGGACGGGCCGACCGACGACGGCATCTCGCACAGGAAATCCGAAGGCCTTCTCTGCATGCATGCGCAGGTCAGCAAGAATGCGCGCGATAAGGTCTTCCAGTGTGTAGCGGCGACCGAAGATTTCGGTACCGGTGAGAGTTCGACTACTGAGCCATGACTTGAGCGATTGCACCAGGCGGCCTTTGTGATCGGCGTGCAGGTAGGCTTCGATGGCTGCCGGGCCGGTGGTGGAGTGCAGGCGCGAACGCATGCCGTCCTTCACCTGCTGCAGAAAAAGTAGTGAACGATACGACTCCACTGCACCGCCGGCTGCTGCGAAGCTGACCATTTCGACTTGATGGCCGGATGGATCGCGCACCAGGGCGACTGAGCTGTTCGTCGTGCCGAAATCGATACCGATGGCCGCGGTTGGGGAAGGTTGGTTAAGCATGGCTTTCTTGTTAGATATGTGAACCAGCCGGAGGTCGCTGCCTGCGGATGATGCGCGGTAAAAGTTCGCTGGCGTGACCGAGGACAAACCGATGGAATGCGCCAGCGTTGCCGACCGGCTCCGGACCGGCAAGATGCGCGATCGAGAGCATGCGCGACAGACTAAGAGAGCGCACCTGCACTAGCCGCAAGGTACCGAGGCTGAGATGATTGCGTACAGCCCAGCGAGAGACAAAAACCACGCCGAGACCGGCTTCCACTGCACTGAGGAGACCTTCGGTGGAATCAAGAGTCAGCCGATAGTGAAGTTCCTTGACACGGATGCCTGCGGCTTCAAGCGCGCTTTCAACGATGCGGCGTGAACCGGAACCAAGCTCGCGGGTCAGCAGCGGCGCGCCTGCAAGAGCCTCAGGCTCGATGGTGCTGTCGGCCCACGCGTGACCGGCGGGAACAACCAGCACCATGTGATCTTCAAGAAAAGGTTCAGTGCGGATGTCGCTGCGCATGGTTGGACCCTCTATCAGGGCGAGCTCGACCTGGTGAGCGGCGAGTGCTTCAAGAACTTCTTCCGTGTTGCCGCCGAGAGTAGTGATCTCGATATGCGGATGCTGATGCAAGAAGCCGGCAAGCAGGTTTGGCAGCAGGTATTGTCCGATGGTTTGCGAAGCGCCGACTGCAAGTTTGCCGGCGGAGCGGCCAGTGGATGCAGCAAGCGCCTGTACAGCTTCCTCTGCAAGCAGGTGCAGGCGGTCTGCATAGTCCAGCAGTAGGGTGCCATTGGGCGTAAGGGAAACCCGTCCCGCGCTGCGATCAAACAAGGCGAGCCCGAGTTCTTCTTCAAGTGCTTTCACTTGTCCCGTGATTGCAGGTTGAGTGAGACGCAGTTCTTCTGCAGCACGGCGAAAGTTGAGCTGCCGGGCAACAATGCGGAACACCTTGAGCCGAAAGTTTTCCATGCGGATCGGTCTCTTTCCAGCGTAACTTGCTTTCCTATGCTGTGGAGGAACCGGGCATAAGGGATGCTGATGAGGCATCACGACTTCTGTTTGGACTTACCTCGATGTGACTGCAAAACTTGCGGGTATGAGCAGTATTGAAATGGAAGAACAAGTCGCAGAAGTAAGCAAGATCCGGATCGAACCGGCGGATGCCGGCAAGCATGAGGAAAATGCCAACTCCATGGCGGAGATGATTTTCTTTGTCGGGATCATCGTGACGGCCAGCGGCGTTGTGTCACCGCCGGTGGCGCTCATCGCCGGGCTTGTCTTTGGTTTCACCTCGCGGCATCCATATGCGGCGGAGAGCCGCCGGCTTTCACGCTATCTGCTACAGGCATCGGTAGTGGGACTGGGGTTCGGTATGAGTCTTGCGGAGGTGGTGAGAGCGGGCCGAAGCGGCTTCCTATATACAGCCATCGGGATGACCGTCGCGACGGGCGCGGGGCTCCTGCTGGGCCGATGTTTTCGGGTGTCAGGGAAGGCGTCGTTTCTGATCACGATGGGCACGGCGATCTGCGGTGGGAGTGCGATTGCGGCGCTCGCGCCGGTGATGCAGGCGGATGATGACGAGATTGCCGTATCGATGGGAACCGTATTCGCGCTGAACTCTGTTGCGCTGCTGTTGTTCCCGTTCGTGGGTCATCACCTCGACCTGACCCAGACACAGTTTGGATTGTGGGCGGCACTGGCGATTCATGACACAAGTTCGGTCGTAGGAGCGGCTGCGAAATATGGGCAACAGGCGCTGGCAATCGGCACGACTGTGAAGCTTGCGCGGGCACTCTGGATTGTCCCGGTAAGTCTCGCGACGGCGCTGGTGATGCGGAGAACGGGAAAGCTGGAAGGCGGAGCACGAAAGGCGCGCATCCAGTGGCCATGGTTCATCCTGCTGTTCTGTATTGCGGCTGCGATGAATAGCTTTTTGCCAGCAATGCATCCGCTCTTCGGTGTGTTGAGCAGGCTGGGAAAGAACGGACTCGTGATTACCCTGTTCCTGATTGGCACTGGACTGTCAAGAAAGACGCTACAACAGGTAGGAGCACGGCCGATGCTGCAGGGCGTGCTGTTGTGGATCCTGGTTGGAACCGCTTCCCTGCTCGCGATCCGCATAGGATGGATAGCCCTCTAGCGGTGAATGGCATCCCATGGTGCAGAACGTAGGGACGCATTTCTTTAAAGAAGGTGATAAGTATGAGCAAGGAAGACAACATCAAGGCGCAGCAGGCATTTGGCGAAGCCGTCAATTCCGGCAAGCTCGAGAACATCAGGAAGTATGTGGCCGATAACGTGATGGATCACGATCCGGCTCCGGACCAGGGACCGGGCGCACAGGGGCTGATCGATTTCTTCGCCAAATTCCGTGCGGCGTTTCCCGACCTGAAGATCGAGCCGGAGACTCTTGTCGCGGATGAAGACAAAGTTGCGCTGGCATATACCGCGACGGGCACGCACAAGGGTGACTTCATGGGCATTCCAGCGACCGGCAAACAGGTGAAGGCACGAGGCCTGCAGATTGGCCGTTTTGAAGATGGAAAGCTGGTGGAACGATGGGGTATGTCAGACCAACTCGGAATGCTCGAGCAGATCGGCGTGCAGGCAGGCGCACAGCTGACACGCTGAATCCCAAAACACAGACGGCCAGCCTGGAACTTCAACAGGCTGGCCGTTTTTGCGTTACAGCGTCGCGGCTCTCATTAGCGAAACGATGCCAGTGAGCGTTTCTGCTGACCCACTGCGTCGAAGTTCTCTGCTGACAGCCATGACTGCAGGGCCTGAGAGACAATTGGCCACTCGTGATCCAGCATGGCAAACCACGCCGTGTCTCGACTCTCACCCTTAATGATCATGTGCTGGCGGAAGATCCCTTCAAAGCTGAAGCCCAGACGCAACGCTGCACTGCGCGAGGGTGCGTTGAGCGCATTGCATTTCCACTCGTAGCGCCGATAGCCGAGATCTTCAAACGCGTGTTTCGCCATGAGGTACATGGCCTCCGTTGCGGATGGCGTCCTCTGTAGCTTCGGACTGAACATGATGTTGCCGACTTCAATGACACGGTGCTTAGGCTCAATGCGCAGGTACGAAGCAACGCCGATCGGTTCACCGGCTGACTTTTCGAGGATGGTGTAGAAGAGCGGATCGCGCGAGAGCGATTTCGCTTTGAGATCCTCGGTGAATGCTTCGAGATCAGCAGGAGGATGATCGAACATATAACGCCAGAGTTCAGGGTGGGGAGCCATCTCCCGAAAAAGAGGGCCGGCATGCTGCGCAGCGTCGAGGGGAACCAAGTCAACGTGGGCACCGTGAAGGGGCATCATGGGTGGGATAAGTGCAGGCGTATCGAGCATCAGGTGGTATCCGCTTAACAGTTTTTCTTGTTGGCTTCGTACTGCGCGAGGATGAAGGAATCCGTCATGCCGGCTATGTAATCGGCTACTGTACGTGGAATGCCGTCGGAGGCGAATTCTTCTTCGCAGCTGGAGGGAAGCAGCTGCGGATTGCTGGTCCAGCACTTGAAGAGGCCGGAAATGACTCGCTCGGCTTCGTCATGAGCAGCAGCTAAATCACTGCTTTGATACAAATACTGATACAGATACTGCTTGATCGTGCTGCGATCACTGGTCATGGAATGGCTGAAGCCTACGATGCGCCCCGATGTCTCGCGAATGTCGGCCAGTGAGTGGATACCAGCCGTTGCGATGCGCCGCGAAGTTTCGGTAATGAGGTCGTCGACGAGTGCGTTGAGTATCCGCTTGAGAACTTCGTTCAGCAGCAGCCGGATGGGTGTGCCGGGATAGTGCTGCTGCATAGCCGTGTAGTGGAGTGCAAAGAGCGGCAGATGTTCGCACATGTGCGCAGGCGCGAGGATGCCGGACTCGAAGCCGTCATCTAAATCCGCAGTGAGGTAGGCGATCTCATCGGCCCAGTCTATGAGCTGTGCTTCGAGGGGTGGCCTCTGGTTAAGCAGGTAGGGCGCAAGCTCAGGATGCTCACTGAGATTGTAGTCACGAGAGTGTTTGACGATGCCCTCGCGAACGGCCAGGGTGAGATTAAGGCCGCGAAACGCAGCGTAGCGCTGCTCAAAGAACTCCACTATGCGCAGAGCGTGCAGATTGTGATCGAAGCGCAGGCCATGTTGACGCAGGCAGCCGTCGAGCGCCTGTTCGCCTGCATGACCGAAGGGCGGATGGCCGATGTCATGCACCAAGGCCAGGGCTTCGGCGAGGTCGTCGTTGAGGTGCAGAGCGGTGGCGATCGCACGGGAGATCTGTGCGACCTCCATGGTATGCGTGAGGCGGGAACGGAAATGGTCCGACGGACGGTGGGTGAAGACCTGGGTTTTTCCGGCGAGGCGGCGAAACGCGCGTGAGTGGATGATACGGGCGCGATCGCGCTGAAAAGCTGTGCGGTAGGGGTGTGGTGGTTCGGGATATGCGCGGACAGTCAGCGCGTCATTGTCGTCCCCATGCACCGCGTAGGGCGCGTAGCGCTCCGTTGCAACGGGACTTTCGAGCGAGGCAGGCGCTGAATGGTCGGGCACCTGCCCAGTATAGGTCTATCGAATCAGGAGGGGGAGCGGAAGCTCAAGCACGGTTAGTCCGGCCTCTAAGATCTACTCCTTGTTCGAAGCAGTGTTGCCTTTTGCCAGGCGCACCTTTGCCAGTTCAAGCTTCTTCTGAACCTTGTTGACATCCGACGGTTCGGCATCGGCAGCAACAGTCTTCTGGTACTCGCCTAGAGAGATTTCCCATTGCTGGGCAGCCTGTTTCAGGCGACCGGTCTTTTCATAAAGTTCGCCGAGATGATCGTGAACTGTCGGATCGGTCCCCATGCGGTCGCTGGCGCGACGAAGATTCTCTTCCGACTGGGTGTACTGACCCAGCTTGAAGTAGGTCCATCCCAGAGAGTCAAGGTAAGCGTAATTCTGGGGATCGAGCGACACGGCTTTCTGAATCATCTTGAGTGCTTCGTCGAGTTGTACGCCGCGATCGGCAAGCATGTAGCCGTAGTAGTTCAGGGTCATACTGTTATTCGGATCGAGAGCGAGGATCTTCTTGAAGTAGTCTTCGGCCGCGTCGTAGCGCTTTTGACGCTCTTCTAGTGCGCCACGGAGGAAATAGAGGTAGATCTGGTTTTCGTTGCCGGAAGATCCTTTTTCTGCCTGGTCGAGTTCGTCGCCGGCATCTTTCCAGCGGCGGAGGCGGGTATAGATCTGCGCCAGGGCAAGGTGGACTTCACGGTCTGAAGCGGAGCCGTTCAGCTGAGCCTTGGCGAGCTTCAGGCCCTCCTCAGTCTTACCGGTGTCGGCAAGCTGACCGGCATACATAAGCTGAATAGCCTGGTCCTTGGGGAGCTTGCTGGATGCTTCTTCGGCTACCGCGGTGGCCTTGTCATACTGGCGGGCGTCGCGGTAGGCATCTTCTTCGCCCTGGTAGCCGCGCTCTACGTAATCGCCGCCGAGGGCAATCGTCTTTTGATAAACCGATACGGCTTCAGCCGTATGATTCTGCTCACGATAGAGATTCGCGAGGCGATCAAGGAAGAGCGAACGGTTGTTCTTTTCGCCGTCTGTATATTTGCCGTCCGACTTTTCGGTCTCCTGCAGTAATTTCTTGAGCAGGCTGACGGCTTCGTCGTAGTGGCCGAGCGAGTCCTGGATGAGGGACTCGTTGAAGTCAATCTCCATCTGACCGTCTGCGGGAGCAAGAGCGCGGGCTTTCTTAAGCGTGTTGAGAGATTCCTGGTAGTTACCCTGGCGGCGCTGAATTTCCGAGATACGGAGATATGCCTGCGGGTCCTGGGGCGAGGCAAGAGCAAGATCCTGAAAGATTTTGAGGGCAGGAGCGAGCTGATTCTGGTTCAGCAGGTCCTGTGCCAGGGCCCGCTGCGCATCAAGATTCTCAGGCTCCTGGTCGACAGCGTCCTGATAGGCCTCGACGGCGTGCTTTGTATCCTTCTGCTGGTCGTAGATAGCGCCCAGGGCGAAATCGATCTTGGAGGTTCGGTCTTCGGGCGGAACGGCCTTGAGTACTTCAACCGACCGCTGCATGTCACCCTGCTCGGCATAAAGGCGGCTGAGATTAAGAGCGACATCTTCGTTATTCGGATCGATACGCTGTGCTGCTTCGAACTGGGCGCGGGCGCGAGCGGTGTCGTGGTTCAGGGTAAAAAGCTGGCCGAGCAGCAGATGGCTTTCGATGTCCTTGGGCTGAAGTTCTGTGATCTTGGTAAACTCACCGATTGAAAGATCAAGCATCTTCTGCGACTCGGCATTCTGGTTTTCGCCGAGTGAGCGTAAATAGATGCGGCCAAGCAGTTTGTGCGCGTCCAGGTCGTTCGGGTTCTTCTGGATCATGTCCTGGGCGGCGAGGATCGCGTCCTTGACGCGCCCGGTCGCGAAATAGAGTTGAGCCAATCCGCGGTTCAGGTACGGCGAATTAGGATCAGCATTCAGCGCCAGCTTGTACTCTTCAATAGCTCGGGTGGCGTAATCCTGGCGACCAGAACTCGTCGCCATCTCCTCATACATGTGAGCCAGGCCGAAATGGTAATACGCAGAAGCGCGGTCAGGTTCAGCGCTGGCAGTGAGCGGCGGCTCAGGCACTGGAGCCTTGCGCGAAGCAAAGCCGGGATCCTGAGATTGGGCTCCAGCTGTTGCACTGAAGGCAGCAAAAGTGCAAGTCAGCAAGGCTGCGATGGATAGCGACGGGATGCGGCGAGAGCGGCCGACCTGGTGCAGGGGGGTAGGGGTCGGAACGTATGTCATGGAATAGTTGGCCAAGTTGGACGCGCGCCTCTCGTCTTCATAGACGATTGTAACTCTCGAACGGATGCGGGAAAGCGGTGCTGCCTGCCGGTTTGCCTTTCGGAGGTTATCGTATCAATGCAGAAAAAGGCTATTTTAGGTCGCGTTCAGGAACTCCGTCGCATGATGTTTCGGGCTATGTAGAGCGGGCGCTGCTTGGACTCCGTGTAGATCCTGCCTACGTATTCGCCGACGACCCCGAGAGACAGCATCTGGATACCACCCAAAAAGAGTTGTCCGATGAACATCATGGTCCAGCCTTTGACGGTAGTACTGGTGAAGAGGCGGACGTATAGCGAGTAGAAGATGCCGAAGATGGACACCAGCGCAGTAATGACGCCCGCGACGCTGACCAGCCGGAGCGGAACAATCGAGAACGAAGCGATACCATCGAGCGCCAGGTTCAACATCTTGCGCAGCGGATACTTGGTAGTGCCGGCATAGCGCGCCGAGCGCGCGTACTTCAATCCATATTGACGGAAGCCGATCCAGCTCGACATGCCACGTAACAGCCGATGGCGCTCGGGCAGCGCGATCATGGCGTCGACCGCTTTGCGGTCAAGCAGGCGGAAATCCCCGGTATCGAGAGGAATCTCTATATCTGACATGGAGTTGATGAGGCGGTAGAAGGCCGCAGCTGTCCACAGCTTGAAGCCGGTCTCGCCTTCGCGGGTAGCGCGCACTCCATAGACAACTTCGTAGCCCTGGGATCGGAGGTGCATCATTTCCGGGATCAGCTCCGGCGGATCCTGCAGATCGGCATCGATGATCATGACGGCTTCCCCGAGGGCAACTTCGAGGCCCGCCGTCACGGCCGCCTGGTGGCCGAAGTTTCTGGAAAGATCGACGATGGTGACACTTGGATCCGTGGCGTGCAGCTCTTCCAGAATCGAGAGCGTGCGATCGCGCGAGCCGTCGTTGACATAGACGAGTTCGTACGGAGTGTCGAGGGAGCGCAGTACAGCGGTCAGCCGATCGTGACAGGCCAGGATGCCTTCTTCCTCGTTGAAGCAAGGAACGACGACACTGATCGTAATCGGCAGCGGGAATGGCGCGTTACGATCCTGAGAGGACCCGCTCAGCTCGTGAACCGATGCGCTTCGCTCGTGAGAATGCATTTCCAGTGGTTTCAGCAGTTGTCCCATACCCCTCGCATTCAACATTAAGGCATGGACAATCGCAAGACTACTCTTATCTAAAGCTATAACTAACTAGTGTTACTGGTGTAAGAAGTCCACGATTTGCAGCCATCTGCAGGCATGTTTTTCAGTGCCGGAAATGTCGCATCCCTGTAAACACCATGGCAATGCCCAGCTTGTTCGCGGCTGCAATCACTTCCTCATCGCGCACCGAACCACCGGGCTGAATCACTGCGGTGGCTCCTGCTTTTGCTACAGCTTCCAGACCGTCGGCGAATGGAAAGAATGCGTCGGAAGCAGCGCCACATCCGGCCAGCGGCAGCACGGCTTTCATTGCTCCGAACTTTGCCGCATCGACGCGGCTCATCTGCCCAGCTCCAATGCCGAGCGTCTGACTGTCGCGAGTGTACACAATGGCATTCGACTTCACATGTTTGCAGACACGCCAGGCAAACAGAAGGTTATTCAATTCAGCGTCGGACGGCTTGCGCTCGGTGACAACCTTGAGCTCGGATGCAGTGATGTGACCTGTGTCGGCATCCTGTAGCAGTAGGCCGCCGGAGACCTGCTTGATGACGCGTCTCGATGCATCCGCAGGTAAGCTGCTGACCTGGACCAGACGGAGATTCTTCTTGGTGGCGAAGCGTGTCAGCGCTTCCAGAGAAAATGATGGCGCGATGATCGCCTCGACGAAGAGCCTGGCAATTTCCTCCGCGGCCTCGGCATCAACTTCCCGATTGATGCCGATGACGCCGCCGAAGGCGGAGACGGGATCAGCTGCAAGAGCGCGGGCGTAGGCGTTGCGAACAGAGTCGCCGATGGCCGCGCCGCAGGGATTGGTGTGCTTGATGATGGCAACCGCAGTCTCATCAAATTCACTGGCGAGATCCCAGCAGGCATCGAGATCAACCAGGTTGTTGTAGCTGAGTTCCTTGCCTTGGAGCTGCTTCGCTCCGGCGATCCCTGTGCCGGAGCCGTCGGTGTAGAGAGCGGCTTGCTGATGGGGATTTTCGCCATAGCGGAGCGTGTTCGCAAGAGGATAAGCGATGCTCAGGGTACCGGGGAAGGCTGCCCGTTCCGTCGAGTCAGGCGAAGCTTGTGATGAAGGCGCAGAGTCGAGAGCGAGACCTGCAAGCGTGGTGGCGATCCCTGAGTCGTAAGCAGCAGTGAGAGCGAAAGCTTTCTTCGCAAGATCCCACCGAGTAGTCCGACTCAGCTGACCACGACTCGCCGCGAGCTCATAGGCAAGCCTGGCGTAATCTCCGGCATCCGTGACGATGGCAACATCTTCGAAGTTCTTGGCGGCGGATCGAACCATGGAAGGTCCGCCTATGTCGATGTTCTCGATAATCTCTGCGAAGTGCACGCCGGCTCTCTGGGCAGTTTTCTCGAAGGCGTAGAGATTCACAACCACCATGTCGATGGGTTGAATGGCATGTTCGTCGACCGCGGCGACGTGCTGAGGATTGTCGCGGATGTGCAGGATGCCGCCATGTACCTTGGGGTGCAGAGTCTTGACCCGGCCGTCGAGCATTTCCGGAAAGCCGGTAAGGTCGGAAATGTCGCGCACCGTCAGGCCGGCGTCGCGCAGGGCCCTGGCGGTGCCTCCGGTAGATACGAGTTCGACGCTTTGCGAGGCGAGAGCGCGGGCGAAGTCGACCAGTCCGATTTTGTCAGTAACGCTGAGCAGGGCACGTCGTACGGGCTTGTGGTCGCGCTGTGTCTTCTGTTCACTGCCGGCAAATGCGTGTGTGCTCAATGATGCTCCTCGAGGGCGGCCGTCGACGCCCGGTATCCCTCTGGACAAATTGTAAGCACCGGGAAGGTGCCTGTCATTTCACACCCATGGGAAGATGGGCATGCGATTTGCTCATGGGTTCGGCACACGATAGCTTTAATCCATATGGAAGACAGCGGCACCGGCTACCGGAACCCACACCAGTTCTCGCCGGAGTACCGCGAGCGCCAGGCCAGCACGGCTCATCCCGAGATTTTTCCTCCTGGCACCCAGATTCCACCGCCACCTCAACCTGCCTACACCTATCAGCCACCACCGCCGCCTCGGCGAACGGGGCGTCGAGGATGGGCATCGGCGCCAGCGACTTACCTCCTGGTTGCGATTAATTGCATCGTGTTCCTGCTGATGATCATGAGCGGTGTATCGCTGCTGTCGCCGACAACCGGGCAGTTGATTCACTGGGGCGCGAACGTCGGCGTGTATGTGCTGCAGGGCCAGTGGTGGCGCCTGCTGACTGCCACGTTCGTGCATGTGGGCATCATTCATCTCGGCACCAACATGTGGTGCCTGTGGAACCTGGGGCTACTTGGCGAGCCGCTGCTGGGGCCAATTGGCCTGCTGGCGGTCTATCTGCTGACCGGGATCGCCGGGAACCTGCTGGGAACCGCAGTGCATCCGGGGACAGTTGGCGCAGGTGCTTCGGGGGCGGTATTCGGAATTGCGGGAGCGTTGATCCTGCTGCTCAAGTCACCACTGCTGCCGGTACCGCAGGAAGAGTTGAAAAAGCTGCGGCAGAGCGTGATCTATTTTGCTGCGCTGAACCTCGTCATCGGGGCGTCGACGGCGATTCTGCCTAGTCCAATCAAGATCGATAACATGGCCCATCTTGGCGGCTTTGTCTGTGGATTGCTGCTGGGTATTCCGCTGTTGCCGAGGATCGGCTCGCCACGGATACGATTTCTACGCCGGCAATGGGTGACGTTCCTTGCTGCGACGCTGTTGCTGCTGCTGTTTGCGTACGGTACCGCTTCTTTCTGGCGGGTGACTCCTTGATATCAGGACGGCCGGAAAGAAGCGGTAACGTGATGCCTACCGTACCGCGGTGGACGCGAACTTCTTGACCATGGCAAGCAGCAGCTTGCGGTCACTGTCATTCAGATTCGTCGAGTAGCGGCGGATCTGTGTCAGGAAGCGCAATTCCTCATCTGTCAACTTCTGGGCGGTCATCTCGCGATTGAGAGCGTCCTCTGCGAAGAACTGGGAGAGTGGCAGATCCAGTGCTTCGGCAATCTTGGCGAGTGTGTCCAGCGAAGGAATCGTGTGGCCATTCTCAACGCGCGACAGGTAGCAGCGTAGAAGCCCGGTGCGCTTCTCGATGTCTCCCTGTGAATATCCTTTTCCCAGCCTGTAACCCCGGATAGTGGTTCCGATCTGCATCATGGTCGTCCTTTAAAACTGCGCGTGCTGTTTTGACTTTCGTTTAAGTCGATGTACCGCCGGTGGCTGTGGTCTTCAGAATCTTCATCCCCAGCAACTGCCTCTTGCACATCTACCCATCACCGGAAGAAGTGCAGTCATTGCCTGCATGGTTACTCGTGACCCTAGTCACAATCAAGTAAATAATATTTATGAGACTACAACGATCTTGAAATATTACCCAAGTAACACTTTCTGTTACCTTCATTCCTCATGAGAAGGTAAGTGAAACAAAACGAAATCAGGGTTTGCCACCAAGGCTGCGTGCGAAGACATCAAGGCTGCGCTGCTTTGCGTCGGCAGCATCCGCCGCGCGATAGCCGGCCTTGTTGTTCGGGTTTTCAAAAGCATGGCCCGCGTCGGGGTAGATCTTCATGTCGACCGGCACATTCTGCTTCTTCAACTGCGCTGCGAATGCATCGATGCTCGCGGCAGGAATGCCATGGTCCTGTCCACCGAAATTGCCTACAACGGCTGCATGGATTTTGCCGAGGTCCGAGGTATCCGTGGCGAGCGCACCATAGTTAATGGAGACCGCCCTAAGGTTCGGTTCATGTATAGCGAGTTGCAGCGCATAGCCGCCACCCATGCACCAGCCGATACCGCCGATGCGTGTCTTGTTCACATCAGGTCTTGACTCCAGGTAAGCGTACGCGGCATTCAGGTCCCGGACGGCACGATCCTGTGGAAGAGCACGCATCAACTCGTGTGCCATTTCGGGATCATTTGCTACTTCACCGCGGTAAAGATCGACCGCCAGAGCGACATAGCCATGGCTGGCAAGATCGGCTGCCTGTTCCTTGACCCAGTCATTCAGTCCCCAGAATTCGTGGATGACGATGATGGCGGGATGACGGCCGCTGCCTGACGGAAGATAAAGCTGGCCCTTCACGGTCTCGCTGCCGCTGCTGTAAGTGACCGTTTGCGGCGATGCTGCATGTGCCGCGAACAACGGAAAGCAAAGTACAACAACTATGGCCAACAGCGAAGCTGCGCGTTTCATTTTTTTCTCCACATCAACAGACCGCCATTCACGAAAGGGTACACCGACTGTGTCTCATTCTGCTGTTGATTCATTGGCTAATAGTTATCAACTGGTTACCTCAATACCGTGCCGGTAAAAGGAGGCTCAATTCATGTACATGCCGCCGTTCACGTCAAGCGTGTGTCCGGTGATATAGGCAGCCGCATCGGAGGCCAAAAAGGCTACGGCATGGGCTACATCTACGTCGGTGCCCGCACGGTTCAATGGGATGACTGACATCATGGCTCCGCGCTGCTTTTCGTCGAGAACGGCTGTCATGGCGGTCTCGATGAGGCCGGGCGCCACGGCGTTGACAGTGATGTTGCGGGAGGCGATCTCGCGAGCCAGCGACTTGGTAAAGCCAAGCAGACCGGCCTTGCTGGCCGCGTAGTTGGTCTGCCCCGCCTGGCCGGATTGAGCGACGACGCTGGCAATGTTGATGATTCTCCCCCAGCGTGCCTTCATCATGGAGGAAATGACCGCCTGGCTCAGGAGAAAGGCACCTGTGAGGTTGGTGGTGAGAACGTCGTCCCAATCAGGCCGGCGCATGCGCAATAACAGGCCATCTCTCGTGATGCCCGCATTGTTGACGAGGATGTCGATCGATCCGAGTCTAGCGATGACTGTCTTGACAGTGGACTTGATTGAATCCTCTGAAGCGACGTCAAGTACGAAGGCTTCGGCTTTGCCGCCTGCGTCGGTAATTTGCTGCACGACTTCGTTGAGTCGCTCCTGGTTGCGTGCTGCAACTGCGATGGTGACGCTGTATTTTGCGAGTTCGAGAGCGCAGGCGCGACCTATGCCCTGCGAGGCGCCTGTGACGAGCGCGATCTTTCCTTGGAGACCAATCATGCTTTTACCTAACCCGTTGAACAGCTTACAGGGTTACGCGGCGGGGCGGCGTCCCCTTGAGATCAACCAGACGCCTCAATTGCGGGAAGATGACCCTTTCTTCAGTGGGTCGAGAGGATGCAGTTCTCGCCCTCAACCAGCGCAAACTGAGTTAGTGGCTTGAGCGTCAGAGAGGTTCGAGCGCAGTCTGGCGACCCATGGCTCGTGCCAGGGCTGGCACCATCTCGAGTGACCATACGTAGACGACGAGTTCACGGGCGAACAGCAACAGCGGCGCGGTGTCTGGCAGCCGGATGCCATGGGCGTGCGGCAGCTGATTGATCTCAAACTCAGCTTCGGCTGCTTCAAGGGGCCACGGCACGTGGTGGATGTCCCCTTTGAAGAGATTGCCGCGACGGTCAGTGGTGTAGAGGCGATAGCGTTCCGTGAGAAAGTGCTCGATGGTACCGGGACTCGAGATCTCCTGGACAAGGCTGCGCTGCAGACTGCGATAAGTGGCGCGAAAGCTGGCGGGCTTGGGACCGATAAGCCGCTCGCTGCGATACCGAAACTCGCGTCCGTCGTCGCTGGCCTGCACGTGCATCTGCGCCCAGTAGTAGGGAAGCTGGAAGAAGGTGCGGGCTATGGTCACCGCGATGAGGTTCGAGGCGTCGAGTGAAAAGAAGTACACGCCGACCTGGTTGGTATGAGTTTCTCGAACATAGGTGCGGAGATTGAGCTCGGGAAACTTACGGGCGCCGGGAAAGGAAGGCGCGCCGCGGAGCTGGATACGATCCATGCTGAAGGGAACGACCCCGATCCATGCGGAACCATCGAAGATGTCAGGAGCCAGTCCTTCCGGTAGAAGGCCGGCAAGCACAGCGGCAGGTACAGGCCAGTGGGCGAAGAGCAGATTGTTCCATCGCTGGGTCATGGCCCACGGTCGGCTGGGGAGGGGCCAGGGCCGGTGTTCGACTGTAAACAGAACATCTTTCACTTTTAGGCCCTCCGCCTGACTGCTGTGGTCGCGATGCTGAACCGGGAACACTGGAACAATGTGCGGCGTGGAAGCCCAGTGGGTCTGGCAAGTTCCGTAAAACATTGAGACAAGGTACTGCTTAGCTGCTCAGTAGCCCATTGACATACGATCCTTTTGAGCGATCCCTGGGACCACACCTGGAAAGTCAAAGACTAGTCGAGTAGGGGACGGGAAGCAATCAGAGGCAGGGGCCGCTTTGGATCAACGGCAATTTGCAGGGATCAACATGGCAGCTGAGCAAAACGGAAGCGCATGCATCAGTTTCGCGTCGGAAGCTCTGACCCTGCCGTATGCTGTGGAGACGATGCCTGAGACTGTTGCCGCGCCTTCTTTCGACCGGCCCGAGATGACCGCTGCTGCAAAGTCATCCGAGCCTTCGCTGACCGCTCAAAGCGGCACCGATGTATTTGCTGTGCATGGTGCCGATCCCGAAGTGCTGGCGTATGCGATGGCCAAATATTCGCGGTCGGCATTGTCGATGAAGGAATCACTGCGTGAAATCAGCAGCCAGCGGGCAGAGCAGTTCCTGAACACCTTCTACTTCCAATATGGGCATCGCTCGATTGCGGACCTGGCGCATGTCGCCTTCGCTATTGAGAGATTGTCCCTGCTGGCAGCGATCGTGCTTGTGGATGAACAGCGCTGGGATGGGCAGGAGCGCTCAACGCGCTACCAGAACTTCAAGAAGAGCAGCTGGTACACGCCTGGATTTGGCGAGAATGAGGAGCGGCGGCAGGCGTTCACAGCCGAGATCGAGTCTTTATTCGAAACGTATCACGTGGTGTCGGAAGGAGTGTTCGCTTCCCTGCTCGCGCGAACTGGGAAGCCTGAGGAGATGAAGCAGGATGCCTTCGAGCGCACTCTGAAAGCGAGAGCCTTCGACGTTGCGCGCTACCTGCTGCCGCTGGCGGCAAACACATCCCTCGGGCAAATCGTTAACGCGCGCACGCTGGAGACACAGGTATCGCGGCTGCTGTCAGATGACCATGCAGAAGTTCGCATGTTAGGCGAGAAGCTGAGGGCAGCTGCATCGCAATCTGCGTGGAACGTGCACAGCGAGGCCGCAGCTGAGTTGCAGAAAAAAATTGCGGGGCTTGATCCTGCATTGGCACAGCAGGCTGAGCCACTGCTGACACGGGGCGTGCGAGTGGCCCCGACCCTGGTGAAGTACGCGGCAGAAAATGCTTATCAGAAAGAGACGCAGCGCGAGCTTGCAGAAGCGGTGCATGGCTGGATGGCGAATGCAGCGATTGCTGAGGCGCCGGTCGTAGACCTGGTGGACCGCAGCGAGTCGCTCGAGGTAGAGATTGCCGCGACCCTGCTGTATCGGGCGAGCCACTATCCTTTCCGGCAGATCCGCGATCGCGTCGCAGAACTGAGCCCGGCGCAGGTGAACGAGATTGTGGGCCTGGGTATGAAGCATCGGGGCCGACATGACGAGTTGCTTCGGGAATTTTCGGCGGGGCAGGCATTGCGTTTCGACATCCTGATGGATATCGGCGGCTTTCGCGATATGCATCGGCATCGCAAATGCACCCAGATCCTGCAGAGCTTGACCACGCTGCATGGGTACGAGGTGCCGGACGGCATTCACGAGGCCGGCATGGATCACGCGTATGCGGCGGCGATGGATAAGGCACATGCTCATTACCGGCTGCTGACGGATACCGGCGCGAGTGAGGCGGACGCCCGATATCTTTTGCCTCTGGGGACGCGCTGCCGCTCGCTGTTCAAGATGGATTTTGCGGAGGCACTGTATATCTCTGAGCTGCGATCTGCGCCCCAAGGGCATTTCTCGTACAGGCGTGTGGCGTGGGAGATGTTTCGGGCGGTCGAGCAGCAACATCCTGCGCTGGCTCAATATTTCCGGGTGACCGATGTGCGCGAACCAGTCGATCTTCTGAAACGTTAAGCAGCGAGCGTTCCGAAGCGAACTGCTCAGGGCCGCCGTCCCGATTCGGGACCTCGTCAAGTCAACTTCCAGGATCAGCCAAGATTTGCAGCCGGCGCGACGGAACAGCGGCTAAGATCAGGCCAGCGGCTAACTGACTTTGACACGCGTACGGGATTTCCACAACTTTGGGTTTTTCCCGATAACTTCGGGCATTCTCCCATTGTTCGCCCCTTGTATGCCGGGTACACTGTTAGTACACAGCAGCAAAGTCGCGCAACTTTCGAGGTGGACTCGTGGCAGCAGCAGATGATCGTTCCCGCGCCGTTGAACTGGCGCTCTCGCAGATTGAAAAGCAGTTTGGCAAGGGTTCGATCATGCGTCTCGGCAGCAAAGACGCGATTGTTCCGATCTCCGTGATCAGCACCGGATCGATTTCGTTCGATGCAGCACTGGGTGTGGGCGGGGTTCCTCGCGGCCGGGTCGTGGAAATTTTCGGACCCGAGTCATCAGGCAAAACGACCATCACGCTGCAGATTATTGCCGAAGCGCAGAAGCTGGGCGGCATGGCGGCATTCGTGGATGCCGAGCATGCCCTAGATCCCGCCTATGCGAAGAAGCTGGGCGTAGACGTCGACAACTTGCTGATCTCGCAGCCTGACTATGGCGAGCAGGCACTGGAGATCACAGAAGCTCTCGTGCGTTCGGGTGCCATTGATGTCCTGGTGGTGGACTCGGTGGCAGCGCTGGTCCCCAAGGCTGAGTTGGATGGCGAGATGGGCGACTCCCACATGGGTCTGCAGGCACGGCTCATGTCGCAGGCGCTGCGGAAGCTCACCGGTACCGTGTCGAAGTCGCGTACCTGCCTGATCTTCATCAATCAGATCCGCGAAAAGATCGGCGTGATGTTCGGCAATCCTGAGACGACGACCGGCGGCCGGGCGTTGAAGTTCTATTCGTCGGTGCGCATCGACATTCGCCGCATCGCGGCCGTGAAGGAAGGCGATGCGGTTGTTGGCTCGCGCACCAAGATCAAGATTGTGAAGAACAAGGTCGCCGCTCCATTCCGCGAAGCCGAGTTCGACATCCTGTATGGCGAAGGCATCTCGCGGGAAGGAGATGTGCTTGACCTGGCGGTAGCGAACAACATCATCGAGAAATCGGGGTCGTGGTTCAGCTACTCGGGTGAGCGAATCGGCCAGGGACGTGAGAATGTACGCCAGTACATGAAAGAGCACCGGGACACCTTCGCTCGCGTTGACGCACAGCTGCGACAGAAGCTGGGATTGAGCGCGATCAAGGAAGTGGAAGTACCGGCCATTCCGGTCAATGGGGCCGCCATTGCGCAGGAGGCCGTAACCCGGCCCACCGCAGGTCGGCGTCCGCAGACTCAGTAGTGAAGCATTTCTGAACGGTCCGGCGTTCGTAGTATGGTAGGCGCGAGAGGAATGCCTACCATGCCGCAACGCCCGCCAGTGGATGAGTACAGGCCCTTCCACGCAGCCTACATTGCCCTTGTGCCGGAAGAAGACGTTCTCTTCGTGCTGCTGACACAAACCGACACCATCGAAGCTCTGGCCGCGACCCTTACACTTGAGCAAGAGGTGTACCGCTACGCACCGCAAAAGTGGAGTGTGCGGCAGGTCTTTGGGCACCTTGCGGATGCCGAGCGAATCTTTGGCTACCGTACATTATGCCTGGCACGCGGGCAGACGGAGCCGCTGCCGCAATTTGATGAGAATCTGTTTGTCGAGACTGCTCATTTTGATAAGCGGAGCGTGGCAGAACTGGCAGATGAGCTGCTCTTGCTTCGCCATGCGAATCTGTCAATGATGCAGCCGCTTGAAGATGCAGCGTGGAAGAGGAGAGGCGTCGTGAGCGGAGCGCCTGCATCAGCGCGTGCAACTGCCTGGATCATGGCCGGGCACGTGCGCCATCATCTCACGATCTTCAGCGAGCGTTATGGGTTGAAGGTTGATGGGCAGGAATAGCGAGGGGACTGGCTGCAGGAAGCGGCTTCCAGTTATTCAGTGCTTCGGCGGGGGGCCACCTTGTGGTGGGTGGTAACACGCGCGAGTGCACCAAGGATTGGAGTGCAGACTGCCAGAACTGCAAGAAAGCACATCGTAGATACAACCGTGGCAATTCGGTGGGACATAGTGACCTCCACGCTCTAAACGGGGCCAGGGAGCGCATACAGCTGTCATCGGCAGTTTGAGGCGGGCCGTTAGCTGTTGTGTCGAGAGCTTCCCACAGCTGCCTGGGTCTCGCAATCTAATCTTGGTGTCAGCTCCAACGGCTGGTCACCCGTTAGGGTGACTGTTCCTCTAATCGGTAAGTGCCGAAAGTTTGAGGGTGAAATTGCTTGCTGAGCCGCCTGATCCAAGTCAATGATTCCATTGTTGAACGGGAAGAAAATCTGGAAGACTGTCCCATGCCGGGATCCTCTTGCGTAGCGAGCTTCGCGGCTGCGCACACGGACCTGGCCGCGATGTTTGCGTATCAGGTCGTGGCTCACCCACAAACCTAGACCTGTGCCGGACGTCGGCTTGGTCGTGTAGAAGGCCTCATAGAGGTGGTCGAGAGTTGCCTGGCTCATGCCGCAGCCCGTATCCGCAATGGTCAGAAGGATGCCGGCATCGTTGGTCCCGGCATGATGTTGCGGACGAGTCCGGATAAAAATGCGGCCGTCAGCCGGGGTTGCGTCGAGAGCATTTCCAAGAATATTGACGAGAATCTGCCGCATCTCGGAAGGGACGCAATGAAGAGGCGGATGCCCGGAGAAGCGAGTCTCCACATTGACGCCACTCTGCCGGATGCGCCCCTTGAACATAGCCATGACCGACTCCGTGAGTTCCTGCACGGAGCTTACGCTGGATACGGCAGCCGGCCGAAAGTACTGGAGCGTGTTCACAGTGATGTGGGCGATTCGCCGCAATTCCTGCTGTGCCAGGCTGATGAATGTACGAGAACTTTCCGATTGCGATTCCTCTGTTTCCAGCAGGTAGAGGAGATTGTTGATGGATTCAAGAGGATTGTTGATTTCATGAGCGATCGAGGCGGCAAGTCGCCCGGCGACAGCAAGCTTCTCGTTCTCGCGCAGTAGCTTTTCCGCACGCCGCCGTTCGGTAAAATTCTGGAAGAAAATCGAGATGCCGTCTTCCACCGGGAATACCCTGACGCGGTACCAGCGATCGATGGGTTCCGGGTAGTAATGCTCGAATTCAAATGGCACACGCTGGTCCATTGCTTTGTAGAAGTGATCTCGAGCGGATTCAGCCAGATTCGGATGCGTTTCCCAAAGCCGAAGGCCCGCGATCCTGGCACCCCCGGCAATAAGGTCGCGGGCCTCCTGGTTGGAGTAGGTGAAGCGCCAATCAAGGTCGAGCATCACGACTCCGTCAGCGCTGCTCGAAATAATCTGCTGCAGCAGATGTTCTTCTTTTCGGGCCAGTTCATCACTGGCCAGCTTCTGTTCCATTTGCAGAGTGATGTCGGTGTGGCTCATGGCCATGAAGCGAATGTGACCGGCGGGATCGAACACCGGGTAGACGACGCCTAGAAACCAGCGCACGCGCACAACGCCGCCTACCAGGCTGCCGACGTCGTACTGCATGGGCGGCAACTGGACGATCTCACCGGCAAAAGCGCGACGGACGAGTGGCAGCACACCGCGAGCTTCCAGCTGCGGATCGTGGAGGATGTTATAGTCTGCCGGAATCTGGTGGACGGTAATGTCCCAAAAATCGGTGTACGCAGAGTTCGCAGCGAGGACGCGCCCCTCCGTATGGAACAGGATGAGGCTTTTAGGCGTCTGTTCGAAAAGAGCGCGATAGTCCAGCGTGCTTTCCGGCCGATCTAAAATATCAGATTCACCGATGAAGAAACTGGAAACAGATGTCGTCAGGGATTGCAGCTCATTCATGACCACAGCCGATCGCTCAATGCCTGCGAACTTTTGACAACTAAAGAGCTGCGTCGTGGAGAGACCCTCGCAATGTAACCGCCATGGACTGCTCGGCGAGTACTAGATCTCAGAGAGAAGAGGGAGCCGGAGAGCAATCGCGAAATTGAGCTGCACCAGGACGATGATGGCGATGCTGATGTAGTTATTGATGAAGCAGCAGGCGGCTCCTGCAGCGTACAGCGCCTGGGCAACAACGATACGGCGTTCAACAGCACAGCTCACCTCGTACGTGACTTCCGCCGCCAGCAGACCGGCATGCCCCGCATAGCGCCAGCTTGAATACAGCATGGTTCCAAGCAGGAGGATGTTCATCCAGTAGCACAGCAAGACTGTGCGATACGCGATGAACTCCGCCAGCAGCCGGATCGAAATGGCATGATGGATACGAAGAATAGAAATGCAATCTGTATCCATGTCAAGTGCCTATTACTGTGGACGAGTTGATTTGCTGCGCCTGCTGCCCATTCCAGAAAATGCCAATAGTCATAAAGCTGAGCAGATAGCTCACGATCTGCGGCAGCAGGAGGAGCAGGGTCTGCGTGAGGTCGTGCTCGGTATGTATGGCATCGCGCAACAGGTGTGTGCAGATCCAGTACGAGCAGGGTCATGGCGACAGCGAAGATTCCATCGCTCAGTGCGGCGAGGCGCTCGACGCTCTGCCCGGTGCTGTGGTTTTAGGAAGTCATCCAAGCAATGAGTTCGCGGTAAAGCTTACAACCTCGCGATGGCCTGCTGAAGGTCGGCCAGAATGTCCTGGGTATCTTCAATGCCAACCGAGATGCGTACCAGGCCGTCGGTGATGCCGAGAGCGGCTCGGCTGGCGGCGCCGATGGCCGCATGTGTCATCGTAGCCGGATGCGATATCAGCGTTTCGACGCCGCCGAGACTTTCACCCAAGGTGCAGACGCGAACGCTCTTGAGCAGGGTGTTGGCATTCTCGAGTGAGCCGGTTTCAAAGCTGATGAGCGAGCCGAAGCCGGACATCTGGCGCTTTGCCAGCTCGTACTGCTCGTGTTGCTTGAGACCAGGATAGAAGACACGCTTGATCTTTCTCTCTGTCGTCAGCCATTCGGCGATGATGCGGCCGCTGATGTCGTGCTGCTTCATACGGACAGCCAGTGTCTTAACGCCACGCAGGACCAGCCAGGCTTCAAAGGGCGACAAGATGCCTCCCGTGCATTTCTGGATGAAGGCGAAACGCTCGGCGTGTTCGGGCTTGGTGCAGACGAGGACGCCGCCGAGACCATCGCTGTGCCCGTTGAGAAACTTGGTGGTGGAGTGCATGACGATCGTGGCGCCGTGGTCGATGGGCCGCTGGAAATAGGGCGACATGAAAGTGTTGTCGACACAGAGATCAACGTGATGCGCGTTGCAGATGTCGGCAACGGCACGGATGTCAGTCAGTTGCATCATCGGATTGGTGGGCGTCTCAATGTGAACCAGCCGCGTTTTATCTGTGATGGCCTTGGTGACGTTTGCGGGATCGGTGGTATCCACATAGGAGAAGTCGATGCCGTAGTGGGCCACGATCTGGTTGAACAGGCGAGGGGTGCCGCCGTAGACGTTGGAGCCACAGATGACGTGGTCGCCTGTCCTGAGCATGGTCACCAGCGCGGAGATTGCAGCCATGCCACTGCCGAATACATGGGCGGAGGTGCCGCCTTCCAGTGCGGCAAGGTTGAGTTCAAGCGCGGTACGGGTCGGATTCGAGACACGCGAATACTCATAGCCTTTGTGCTTGCCGATTTCTTCCTGCACATATGTGGAACTCAGGTAGATTGGGACGTTAACGGCGCCGGTCTCAAGATCAGGCGACTGCCCGGAGTGTATGGCACGGGTAGAGAAGCCCTTGTCGGCGAAGCTGTCGTTTTGGGTGGTCATGCGTGCTTGATCCTTTAGGTTTGTAATGCGGGGCACCGCTTCGCGTCGACCATGGAGCACCGGAGGCTGTGCTGCTACTTCGGGTCTTCGAGAATGCCTTTGGAGAGATAGCGTTCAGCGGAGTCGGGGATGATAGTGGCGATGCGTTTGCCGGGACCCAGGCGACGGGCAAGTTCAAAGGCTGCGTGCACAGTGGCGCCGGCGCTTGATCCGGCAAGAACTCCAGCTTTGGAAGCCAGCGCACGGACCATCGCGAATGCTTCCGGATCGTGGACCATCATGATTTCGTCGGCAGCTTCGCGGTGGAAGGTGTTGGGAATGAAGTGGACACCTATGCCCTCGACCTTGTGAGGTCCGGGAGGGCCACCCTGCAGAATGGAGCCTTCGGTTTCGACCGCGACGGTGTGGATGCGGGGGTTCTGTTTCTTGAGAAAGGCGGCAATTCCGGAGAAGGTGCCGCCGGTACCGACGCCTGCGACGAAGCCGTCGATGTCGCCGTCCAGTTGTTCCCAGATCTCCGCAGCAGTCGTTCGCTCGTGGAAATCAGGATTCGCCTGGTTATCGAACTGGAAAGCAGGCCAGGCGTTCTCGCTGGTCTCCATCATGGACGTAGCCTGGCGAATGGCGCCGGCCATGCCTTCCGCTTCGGGGGTGCGAATCACCGTCGCACCGAAGCCGCGCATCAGAATGCACTTTTCTTCTGCGTAGCCCACCGGCACGAAAAGTGTCACTTTGTAACCGCGATTTACACCGATGAGGGCGAGACCAACACCGGTATTGCCGGCGGTAGCCTCGAGGATGGTCATGCCAGGCTTGAGCACCCCGCGCTTTTCGGCATCGAGGATCATGCCGAGTGCAGCGCGGTCCTTGACACTGCCTCCGGGATTTAGAAACTCCAGCTTCGCAAAAACGTCGGCATCTCCCGGACGTGCGAGGCGGCGCAGACGCAGCATGGGCGTCGAGCCGACCAGGTCGGTGATCTCATCGGCAATACGCAGGGCAGGATTCCGGCTCAGGGCTGGAGTAGTACTCATAGGAAAGCACCGAAACGTGGGGGATGATCTGACTTTTCAGTGTAGCAGCGGGTGAGAGGCATGTGGCTGCTGAACGCTACGGAGGCGGGCAGGCTTTTGTTGGGCTGCTTGGTCCGAGAGGGACCTCAGTTCAGCAGAAGACATAGCAGCATCCCGGCAGTTGCCAGGTGAAGCAGGATGTGGGCCGTGTTCGGCACCATGCCGTTGCGCACTTGCAGGAAGGAATGTGTGTTCCCGAACATGATGCGGTATCGCTTGGCGCGCTCCGGGTCGGGTCGAACAAGATACGGCACCCACCAGGCGAAGATCTGGCCAATGAGTAGAAGACCGTATGAAATGAGCAGCCAGTCATAAAGCCAGCCGGGATATCTTTGCCCAAGACGTGACAGGCAGAAGTACAGTCCCAGCGTCCAGGGAACACTCTGGATCAAGGTTATAGAGACAAGGCGGCTTCTTGTGTCCTGGCTTTGGACTGCGGCGACATCATTCAACCGTCCAAGCGGAACCCAGTCATGAATCCAGAGAAACGCTACCTGGAAGGCTTGCAGCCCCAAAGAGGTTACTTCGACGGCATGATTGGCTGGAAACCTTTGCATCTGCTCCTCCTGCTATCAGCTATGTGGACGAGAGTCTTGACGAAAGCAAACCGCCCGGCCAGGACTTTGAGCGACCCTGGCATGTCAGGAGGCACTTTAACAGCATGCTGAATGATCCATGGCGTAGACCTACCAGTGCTTGAGCAGCGGAACGATCGCGGGCGCCAGAGCAGCGGTGAAGAGGCCGTTCAGCCCAATGGCCACTCCAGCAAAAGCCGCGGCAACCGGATGCTGCGGTATGACCTGCGCTGCGCCGATGCCGCTGCCCGCTGTGCCAGCAGACAGCCCCTTTGCGGCCGGGGACTCGGCATGGAGGCTCCTCAGGATGGGATCAATGGAAATTGCCACCATGATTCCACCTAGAATGGCGAGCACCGCGGTGAGCGAAGCATCGCCCCCAATTGCCTGGGAAACGCCGATCGCGATGGGCGTGGTGAGCGACTTAGGCGCCATGGACAAAGCAATAAGCTGCGATCCACCACATAGACGCACCAGGCCGTAGCCGCTGATGAGGCCGACGACGCTGCCGCTAAGCAGCGAAACGAGCATAGGTACAAGATTGCGGCGCATGACCTGCAGCGAGCGCACCAGCGGGATCGCCAGGGCTACTGTCCCAGGCCCAAGCAGAAAGTGGATGAACTGGGCACCTGCGAAATACTGCGCATACGTGATGTGCAGTGCATGGAGAGACATCCCTATGATCACGATAGCAATGAGGACAGGATTGGCAATTGGACTTCGCACTTGCCGTGCGACTGCCAGGCCAAAAAGGTATGCGCCCAGGGTGAGCGTCAGCGAGAGAGGCGCGATGAGTCCTGTTGAAACAGGTGGAATGCTCATTCTCGTCCGCGGGAAAGCCACTGCATCAGCAGCGCCGTTGTCAGCAGGGTGAGCATTGTGGAACCGACGAGCGCCACGGTGACGGGAAGCCAGGCCGCTTGCAGGAGCGACAGGTTAGCAACAATGCCGACACCGGCAGGTACGAACAGGAGTCCTAGCCAGCGCAACAGGGCGTCGGAGGCATGTCGCATGGGCCTGGATGGCTCCTTACGCCGGAGACCGTACCACGTTGCCATCAGCAGCATCCCGAGTACAGGTCCAGGAATCGGGAGATCGCACAGGCGGCTGAGCACCTCACCCGCAAGTTGACAAAACAAAAGGCTGAACAGAGCGAACAGCAGCATGGCTCCACGCTACATCATGGAGATGATCGCGCCGATAGCGCCTCTTTCCCTGGGAACTTCTTTCGTCAGCCACGAAGCCGCGTACTGAAGCGGTCTGATCGATGGAACTATCTGGCGGCGGACGCGGTTTTGGTCTTTGCCGGCTCGCTGCCCTTGGGAAAGTATCCCGGACGGGTTCTGACGATGAGACGGTTCATGCCCTTAGCTTTGGCATCCACGTGGACAGTACGATATCCAGGCTTGGTGATGGGAGCGGTGGAGTGATAGCCGATGGTGTACTGGCTGCGGATGTCCTTTGCCACTTCCTGCGCGGTCTCGTCCACCTGGGCAAGTGATTTGGGAAAGAAGGCCACGCCGCCAGTCTCATCAGCGAGTTCCTGCAGAGCGCGGCGGGCGCGACGGCCTTCCCTGCCCACGCCATTGTCTTCGAATAAGAGGCCGATGCAATAGACCACCGGACCCTGCAGGTTCTGGACCCGCCTGACAGTCTCTTCGAGGGTGCTGCTGGAGGCATTGTCCTCACCGTCCGTGATGATGAGGATGACCTGCTTTGGACGCTTTGCGGCTTTGGTCATGTAGTCGGCCGAGGCGATGACAGCGTCGTATAGCGCAGTACCGCCTTTGGACTCGATGTGAGAAAGGCCATCCTGCAATTTAGGGATGCTGCCGGTAAGCTCCGTATCCTGGTAGGCTTCATCCGCGAAGTTGACGATCATGCTTTCGTCGTCGTGGTTGGAGGCTTTAACGAGGTCGATTGCGGAAGAGTTGACGGCCTGTCGCTTGGTTCGCATGGAACCGGAATTATCGACGAGGATCGCCAGCGAGATCGGCATGTCCTGGTGCTGAAACGAGGCGATGGTCTGCGGTGCACCATCTTCAAAGACCTTGAAATTGTCTTTTTGGAGAGTGTCGACAAACTTGCCGTGATCGTCCACGACGGTGGCAGGCAGCAGGACTTCTTCAACGTCGCGCTGCAGGGTAAACCCGCCATTCTGACCTTTCGACAGTTGCGAGGGCGTCTGCGCAGCGGATTGAGCCTGGATGGGCTCAGGATCAGGCGAGTAGATGGGATCGCGGTCGACGGTCAGTGGCTGCTGCGATTGGGGACGCGTCCAATCCGGCTGCTGAGGAGCGACTCCGGAGGTAGCGGCTGGCGCTTGAGTTGCGTTCGAGGTTTGAGCGGCTCCCGAGGAGGCAGGAGACGTCTGAGCCTCGGAGACCAGGGAAGAACAGGCGAGCAGAAGCGCCAGGCGCAGGACCGATTTACTGCAACGGGGCATAGTATCCAGTTCTAGCGTGAACCGTGAGTGGTGGCAACCCGGGAGGCGGCTCCAGCTTCACTTTTACTTTCCGCCACTTGCCGTCTTTCCTGGCATCGTCAGGACGATAGCCGATGACGTATTCGTTGCGGAGTTCAGCACTGATCTTTGTAGCAATATCTCCCATGTCGGCGATATCGTCGACGCGGTAAAGCTGGCCGCCAGTTTCATCACAGATATCGTTGAGGAGGATGGGGCCGGTCCGTTCCTCTGGCGTCGCCGCGTACTTGTCGAAGATGCCGACCGAGTAGATCTGGACGTCGGATTCGCGGACGATGTTACGTACCTCGTTTTCCGTGTAGCGGCTCCGGTTATCGCCACCATCCGAAACAACGAAGAGAGCCTTGCGTTCGTTCTTACCCTGCTTCATCTTGTTGACACCGAAGTAGATGGCGTCGAGAAGCGCAGTGCGCTTACCAGAGCGGACGCTCATCAGCCGAGCTTCGATGTCGTCGACAGACGAGGTGAAGTCCTCGATAAGCTCCGGCCTGTCATTAAAGCCGATCACGAAGAATTCATCCTGCGGGTTAGCGGTCCGCAAAAATTCATTGATGGAATCGCGGGCACGGATCAGCTTGTTCGTCATGCTGCCGCTGAGATCGAAGATGATGCCGATGGAGACGGGAGCGTCCTCAGCGGAGAAAGATTTGATCTTCTGCAGCGCGTTGCTCTCATAAAGAAAGAAATTGTCGCGTTCGAGGCCGGTAACGAGACGGTTGAGCGGGTCTGTCACCGTAACCGGGATCAGCACCAGGTTCACGTCGACGCGGATGCGCTCGTTCGCCCTTGCCGAAAGGGCCGCCTTGCCTTCAAGAGGTGGCGATTCCTTGGAAGGTTCAGGTTTCGGAGCGGGAGAATCGATATGGATCTTGTTCAGCGGATCTTCCTGCGCATGAAGGTTCGGGACGAGAACGGTAGAAGCGGAAGCCAGTAGCAGCAACAACGCGAGAATGCGGTTTGCGCGCAGCATGGTCGATCCTGGAGCGAAAGGACCATCCGCACTGCAGAGCAGCGAAAAGCGGCAATAAACGCGGCTAATCATAAAAAGGAGCCTGATCGAAACCCGTGATCTTTACTGTCTCTGCCCTCGCGGGAGGCGCAGCCGAGAATGATCTTTCCGGTGATCGTAGCACGGTCGCGGGACGGTTGAAACGACTTCATAGCACAGAGGGTTACTTGCAAGCTGGGATGCTGAAACTTGGGATTGAGCCCGTTGATGCGGTACTTGGCTTCCATGATCTGGAGAGTCGGTGCAGTAATTGCTAGGCTACCTGCGTAGCTCGAGTGCAGATGACCCGGCCTCCTCAGGTACAATCGGGCCACGTCTGCAGACTAAATACAGGCTCGCCGAGAGCCGGTTTCCGCCTCCTGCACCATCCCTTGAAGAGCCTGTAGCGGGGCAACATCCAAGAGGCAGAACCAGAGGAATGTAAGCCCAGGAATGGCCCGTATTTACCCTTTTCGCGCAATCCGCTACAACACCATGGATGTCGCCATGGACGATGTGGTGACACAACCGTATGACAAGATCACTCCGTCCATGCAGCAGGCCTACTACGCTCACAGTCCCTACAATCTTGTGCGCATCATCCTGGGTCTGCCTGAACTTTTCGATGTACCGGGCCAAAATGATGTGTATACCCGGGCCCAGCGTGATTTTGCCGAATGGCGACGCGAGGGCGTGCTGTACCGGGAGAATGAGCCTTGCATCTTCGCCTACCTGCAGCGCTTCACCGTGCCCGGTACGGGCGAGGTAAAGGCTCGCAGAAGCTTCATCGCCCTTGGTGAATTGCAGGACTACGGCCAGAGCGTAGTTTTCCGCCACGAGCAGACGCTGAGCCGGCCGAAAACTGATCGCATGAACCTGCTGCGGGCGACGCGGGCGAACACCGAGCAGCTTTTCATGCTGTACTCCGATCCCGCGTTGACCGTGGAACGGACGCTCTTCGGTCCAGGTTTTCGCGCCGAGATCGAGGTTACGGATGAAAACGGGGTTCTTCACCAGCTGGCGCGCATAGCGGAGCCAAATACGATCAATATTCTTGCCAGTGCTATGGCGGACAAAAAACTCATCATTGCCGATGGACATCACCGGTACGAGACAGCTCTCGCCTACAGCCGGGAGCATGCGCCGGCCGTTCCCCGGCACCAGGAGCGCAATCTCAGCAATAGCCTCCCGCAGCCCGCGTTTCCGGAAGCAGCAGCGATGATGACCTTCGTAAATATGGATGCGGATGGACTGGTGATCCTGCCGACCCATCGCGTTGTACACAGTTTGCAAAGCTTTAACGGTGCCGCTTTCCTCGCGAAAGCAGAGACGTTCTTCACGGTGAAACCAATGGCCGGCACCGCTCTGGAAGCGGAGCTCAGAGAGCTGCAGGAAGCCGGCACCAGCGGCACCGCCTTCATCGTCGCGCTGGCTGCTGGCCGTTTTCTGTTGAGCGCGAAGGAGGAAGCAGTCGGCCAGGCACTGCCGAATATCCCGGAGCGGCAGCGGCAGCTGGACGTGGTGCAGCTGCATTCGCTGGTTCTGGAACAATTGCTGGGAATTCGGCAGGAGGCTGTTCTAAACCAGGACCACTTGCGCTATGTGCGCGACCCGTACGAAGCAGTAGGACAGTTGAGCGAGGAAGCGTCTGGAGCCAAGGGAGATGTAGTCTTCCTCATGAATCCCTGCACCCTGGATCAATTGCGCGAGGTGGCGTTTGCCGGAGAAGTCATGCCGCAGAAATCCACCGACTTCTATCCCAAAATGCTGAGCGGTCTCGCCATCTATGCTTTCGATTGATGCCGGGGTGCGGCTCTGGTGCCTGCTGCTGCTGATCATGGTGCTGGAGGCACCGCCGGCAGGGGCTGCACAGGAGCTTCCGCAGTTTGCAGTCGTCATCGATGCAGCGCATGGCGGCGCCGATACGGGCGTCCACCTGAACGAAAAGCTGGAAGAAAAAGACTTGGTACTGGACCTGGCGGTGCAGCTCCGTTCGACATTGTCCGCCCATGGCATTCCCGTTACGACGACGCGCGAGATCGATGTCAATCTGCCGGCTATGCGCCGTGCCGAAGTAGCAAACCATCGCCAGGCGGGCGCATGCATCGTTCTGCATGCGACCGCGAGCGGATTTGGCGTGCAT